>NZ_JBEZZB010000022.1:0-85768 GCF_040638955.1 Actinoplanes sp. NPDC024001 | reverse complement strand
GCGCCGGCGGCGGCGCACGGTGCGCCGGGCCGCCGCGGCGCCCGGCACCCGGATCTCGTGAGCGGCGGACTCGCGCAGGTCCGCGAGCAGTTCCTCCAGCTTGTCGGTCACAGCGAGCCTCCCAACTCCGCGGCCAGGGCGGTACGCCCACGCGACAACCAGGACCGGACCGTGCCCTCGGCGACCCGTTCCCGTTCGGCGATCTGGGCCACCGGCAGGTCGGCCAGGTAATGCAGCACGATGGCGCGGCGCTGCGCGGCCGGCAGCGTGCCGAGCGCCTTGAGCAGTGCCACCCGCTCCGGGCCGGGCCCGTCGGTGTGCGGCTCGGCCGGCCGCTGCCGGCGCAGGAAGTTCAGCGCGGTACGGGCCCGGCGCCACCGGCTGACGGCCAGGTTCCAGGCGACCCGGCGGATCCAGGCGAGCGGGTCGTCGTAACCGGCGATGCTGTTCCACCGGGCCAGCGCCCGGCAGAACGCCTCCTGCGCGACGTCCTGCGCCTCCTGCCGGTCCCCGAAGTACGCGTAGAGCTGCACGGCCAGGTCCGTGTAGTGGGCGGCGTACACCTCGTCGAAGGAGGGCGGCGGATCGTCACGGGCGATGATGGGTTTCTCCGGATCGGCGATGGCGGTCACGGGGACTACACGTCCGTGCCCGGCGGAACGTTGCGTACGAGCAACGGACCCTAGGATGACCACCATGACGCCCGAAGAGGTCGGTGACCGGCTGGTCGCCCTGCTGGCGACGGAAGACCCCGACACGGGCGCCGTCACCGCTGAGGTCTCCGGTGGCGGCCCGGGCCACGCCCGGGCCGTGGTCGACGTGCCGGTGGGCCGCTGGTGGTTCGCGGCCGAGGCGGCCCGCGACGCCGGTGCGCTGGGCTGCGACTTCTTCGACTGGCTCTCCGCCGTGGACGAACTCGACGGCGGGTTCGCGGTGGTCGCACACCTCTGGTCCACCCGCCGGCGGCACGGTCTGCTGCTGCGCACCCGGGTGCCGCGCACGGACCCGCTCGTGGAGTCCCTGGTGGACCTCTATCCGGGTGCCGCCTGGCACGAGCGGGAGACGCACGAGATGTTCGGCATCACCTTCTCGCGCCACCCCGACCTGCGCCCGCTGCTGCTGCCGCCGGAGTTCGAGGGCCATCCACTGCGCAAGGAGTTCGTGCTCGCCTCCCGGGTGGCCAAGCCGTGGCCCGGCGCGAAGGAGCCCGGCGAGTCGGAGGCCGGCACCGCCAAGCGCGCCCCGATGCGCCCGCCCGGCGTGCCCGACCCGAACGAGTGGGGTCCGCTCAAGGGCAAGGTGCCCCCGCCGGAGACCCCCGCCCGCCGGGAACGCCCGGCGCGCCCGGCTGGCGAGCGGCCGGCCCGCCCCGCGCGTGCCACTCCCGGCACGCCGGGCGACCCCAAAGCCGAGCCGCCCAAGACCGACGGGGAGACCGCCTGATGCCGCTCTGGCTGGATCTGCTGATCCGGGTCGCCGCCGTCATGGTCGGTTTCCTGGTGCTCCCGCTGGTCATCGGCCAGGCCGAGCACAAGGTGATGGCGCACATGCAGGGCCGGGTCGGCCCGATGTACGCGGGCGCCTTCCACGGCTGGGCGCAGCTGATCGCCGACGGGGTGAAGTTCGTCCAGAAGGAGGACATCACCCCGCGCGAAGCCGACCGGACGGTGTTCCGGCTGGCCCCGATCGTGGCGCTCTTCCCGTACCTCGTGGTGATCTTGACGATCCCGCTCGGGCCGAACCTGGTCGCTCAGCCCTTGGACATCGGGTTGTTCCTGGTCCTGGCCGTGCTGGGGATCGGCGTGGTGGCCGTGCTGATGTCCGCCTGGGCCTCGGCCAACAAGTACAGCCTGCTCGGCGGCGTCCGCGGCGCCGCCCAGCTGCTCGGTTACGAGCTGCCGCTGGTGCTGGCCGCGGCCAGCGTCGCGATGGCCGCCGGCACACTCAGCCTGCCCGGCATCGTCGAGGCCTGGCAGCCCTGGTGGCTGATCTGGCAGGCGCCGGCCGCGATCGTCTTCTTCATCGCCGGCCTCGCCGAGATCCGCCGCCCGCCGTTCGACATGCCGATCGCCGACTCCGAGCTGGTCTTCGGCTACATGACGGAGTACACGGGCCTGCGTTTCGCCTTCTTCCTGCTCGCCGAGTATGTCGGCATCGTGGTGATCGCCGCCCTGACCACGGTGCTGTTCCTCGGCGGCTGGCACGGCCCGTTCGAGGAGCAGCTGGGCTGGCTCTGGACCCTGCTGAAGATCTTCGCCCTGTCCTTCGTGATCATCTGGTTCCGGGTGAGCTACCCGCGGCTGCGCGAGGACCAGCTCCAGCGCCTCTGCTGGCTGATCCTGGTCCCGGTGGCCCTCGCCCAGCTGGTCCTCACCACCGCCGTGAAGGCCGCGCTCTAGAGCAGGCGGCGGGGCGAGGTCGCGCAGCGCGGCCCGACCGGGCAGGATATGCGCTTGTGAGTGAGAACGGCGACCGCATCGCGCCCGGCAAGGGCCTGCTCGACGGGCTCGCGGTCACCTTCAAGACGATGACCCGGCGCTCCACCACCCAGCAGTACCCGGATGTCGAGCCCGACCTCCCACCGCGCTCCCGCGGCGTGATCGCGCTGCTCGAGGAGAACTGCACGGTCTGCATGCTGTGCGCCCGTGAGTGCCCCGACTGGTGCATCTACATCGACTCGCACAAGGAGGAGGTCGTCGTCCCGGGCGCCGCGCGCCCCCGGCAGCGCAACGTGCTGGACCGGTTCGACATCGACTTCTCCCTCTGCATGTACTGCGGGATCTGCATCGAGGTCTGTCCCTTCGACGCGCTGCACTGGACGCCCGAGTTCGAATACGCGGAGACCGACGTCCTCTCGCTGCTGCACGACAAGGACCGGCTGGGCGACTGGATGCGCACGGTGCCTCCGCCGCCGGCGCACGACGTGCTCGGCGAGCCCGCCAAGGAGGAGGCCACGGCGGCACGCAAGGCCGCCGGCCCGGGCGCGGCCACAGCCGCGAAAACCGCAAGACCCGCAGCCGTACGACCGAAGCCCGCCCCCACGGAGCCGGAGAAGCCCGCCCCCACCGAGCCGGAGAAGCCCGCCCCCACGGAGCCGGAGCAGTGACCGTCGCGGACGTGCTGCTGCTCGCCCTCGGCGCGGTGGCGGTCGGCTCCGGGGCACTGGTCGTCACCAGCACGCACCTGGTCCGCTCCGGCCTCTACCTGGTGGTCAGCCTGGGCGCGATCGCCGGCCTCTACCTGGTGCTCGGCGCCGAGCTGGTGGCGTGGGTGCAGGTGCTGGTCTATGTCGGCGCGGTGGTGGTGCTGCTGCTCTTCGCGGTGATGCTGACCCGCGCCCCGATCGGCCCCTCCGCCGATCTGGACCGCCCGGCCCTCCCGGCGGCCGTGATCGGCGCCGGCGTCGGGGTCGGCCTGACCGCCCTCTTCGTCGACGCCTTCCGCTGGGTGCGCTACCCGAGCCCCGAGCCGGGCACCGCCGAACGGCTCGGCGAGCAGATCTTCGGCGCCTGGGTGCTGCCCTTCGAGGTGCTCTCCATCCTGCTGCTCTCCGCGCTGGTGGGTGCGATCGTCCTGTCCCGCCCCGACATCGGCGCACGGAAGGCGGAGGGCGCCTGATGCACGTCGTCATTCCGTACGTGGTGGGCGCGCTGCTGTTCGCCCTGGGCGTCTACGGCGTGCTGCGCCGGCGCAACGCGATCCTGGTGCTGATGGCGGTCGAGCTGATGCTCAACGCGGTCAACCTGATCCTGGTCACCGCCGACGTCTCGGTCCGGGCGCTGCTGCCCGGCACCGGTGGTGTCTTCACGCTGTTCGTGATCGTGCTGGCCGCCGCCGAGGTGGGCGTCGGGCTGGCGATCATCCTGCAGTACTACCGGATGCGCCGGGCCGTCGTGGTCGACGAGGTGCGGCTGGACGTCGACGAGGAGCGGGTGGCCGGGTGAGCGTCGACGTTCTCGGGCCGCTGCTTCCGCTCGTACCTCTGCTGGCGGGTCTGCTCGGTCTCCTGCTGCCGCCCGGTGACGGAAACGGCGCCCGCCGGCGGCTTGCCGCCGGCATCGGCGTCGGCGGTGCCGCACTGGCGCTGCTGTTCTCGCTGCGCCTGCTCTTCGCCGGCACCGAGCCGTTCCAGACCGGTGTCGACCTGGTCACCTTCGGCGACCTCACGGTGAGCTTCGGCGTCGCGATCGGCCCGGCCGTGGTCTATGTGGCGCTCGCGGTGAGCGTCGTCGCGCTGCTGGTGCAGATCTACTCGATCACCTACCTGCACGACGACCCGCGCTACGCGTCCTACGCCGCCCAGGTCAGCCTCTTCACCGGCGCGATGCTGCTGGTGGTGACCGCGAACGATCTGATCGTGATGCTGGTCGGCTGGGAGGTGATGGGCGCCTGCTCGTACCTGTTGATCGGCCACGACCGGCGGCTGCCGGAGGCGCCCGCCGCCGCGGTGAAGGCCTTCCTGGTCACCCGGGTGGGTGACGTCGGCTTCCTGCTCGGCATCGCGCTGCTGATCGTCGAGGCCGGTTCGCCCAGCCTCGAGACCGTGCTGCTGCACGACTACCCGGCCGGCACGCTGACCGCCGCGCTGCTGCTGCTCCTGGCCGGGGTGGCCGGCAAGAGCGCGCAGTTCCCGCTGCACACCTGGCTGCCGGACGCGATGGCCGGTCCCACCCCGATCTCGGCGCTGATCCACGCGGCGACCATGGTCGCGGCCGGCGTCTACGTGGTGTTCCGCACCTACCCGCTCTTCGAGCAGTCCCCGGTCGCGCTCGCCGTGCTCGGGGTGATGGCCGCGGTCACCATCCTGCTCGGCGCCCTGTCCGCGACCGCCCAGGACGACCTGAAACGGGTGCTGGCCTGGTCGACGGTCTCCCAGATCGGCTACATGACCGGCGCGCTGGCCGTGGGCTCGCCGGCCGCGGCGCTGTTCCACCTGCTCACCCATGCCGCGTTCAAGGCGCTGCTGTTCCTCGCCGCGGGCGCGGTGATCCACGCGGTGGGCACCAACCACCTGTCCCGGATGGGTGGCCTGCGCGTGCACATGCCGGTCACCTTCTGGTCGTTCGTGATCGGCCTGGGCGCGCTCGCCGGGCTGCCGCCGCTGGCCGGGTTCTGGTCCAAGGAGACCGTGCTGACCGCGGCCGCGCACGCCACCGAGGGCGGCGAGCCGGTTCCGGTCTGGGCCGGCTGGGTGGTCTGGCTGGCCGCCCTGTTCGCCGTCGGCATCACCGCGTGGTACGCGATGCGCCTGCTCCTGCGGACGTTCTTCGGGGTCTCCCGCGCGCACGGCCCGGACGGACCGGACTGGGAGATCGGCTTCGACGACGCCCGCTTCCAGCGCCCGCCCGCGCCGCACGACCCGCCGGCCGCGATGCTCGTGCCGCTGCTGGTGCTCTGCATCCCGTCGGCGCTGCTCGGGCTGGCCGCCTACGCGCCCGGCTTCCGGACCGCGCTGGAGCTCGAGGACCCGCACCTGGGCGTGGCTGTCGCGCTGCCGATGGTGCTGCTCGTCCTCGGCGCCGGCAGCGCGTGGTGGATCTGGTGGGCGGTTCCGGGCATCGATCCGGCGATGGCACTCGGCCGGGCCCGGCCGCTGCTGGCCGCCGGGTTCCGCCTCGACGACGTGCAGCACCGGCTCGTGGTGGTCCCGGTCCGCGCGCTGGCCCGGCTGGTCACCGCCGCGGACGTCCGGGTCGTCGACGGCGCCGTGATGGGCGCCGGGACGACCACCAGCCATCTCGGGCGGCTGCTCGCCGCCGGGCACCGGGTCGCGTTGCCGGTCGCCGCGGTCGCCGTCTGTGCCGGGGCGCTCCTGCTCGGCCTCGTCGCGTGGTGGGGAGCCGCAGCGTGACCTACACCTATACCTCCGTCGACGGCTGGTCGCTGCTGCTGGTCGCCCTGCTCCTGGTGCCGGCCGTGGGCGCGGGCGTGGTCGCTCTCCTGCCGGCCGGCCGCGACCGCGCGGGCCGGGTCGTCGCGACCGTCGCCGCCGCCGTGACCTTCCTGCTGACGCTGGTCATCCCGTTCACCCGCCCGACGGAGTACGGCTGGTTCGACTACGGCCCCGAGGCGCCCGCCGTCGTACCCTGGCTCGACCTGCACGTCGACTGGGTGCCGTCCCTCGGGCTCGCCTTCCACCTGGGTGTGGACGGGATCTCGTACCCGCTGGTGGTCCTGACCGGGCTGCTCACCCTGCTCTGCTGCGCGTACACGATCAAGAAGGTGCCGGACGGCGGTTCCGGCCGCGCCCTGGCCGCGCTGCTGCTGGTCCTGGAGGTCGGGGTGCTCGGCACCTTCCTCGCGCTGGACCTGATCCTCTTCTTCGTCTTCTTCGAGATCGTCCTACTGCCGATGTACGCGGTGATCGCCGGCTGGGGCGGCCCCGACCGGCGCGCCGCGGCCCGCAAGTTCGTCCTCTACACGCTGGCCGGCTCGGTGCTGCTGCTGCTCGGCGTGGTCACCGTCGTCGCCGAGGCGGGCACCGGCGACCTGGTCGAGCTCACCGCCGGCAACCTGCTCGGCCGGACCGTGCAGGCGATCGCGTTCACCCTGCTGCTGCTGGCGTTCGCGGTGAAGGCCCCGCTCTGGCCACTGCACACCTGGCTGCCCGACGCGCACACCGAGGCGCCGACGGTCGGGTCGGTGATCCTGGCCGGCGTGCTGCTGAAGATGGGCACCTACGGCCTGATCCGGGTCGGGATCGGGGTGGCGCCCGACGCGGCGGAGGCGGCCGGCCCGGTGCTCGGGCTCTTCGCCGTCCTGGCGATCCTCTTCGGCTCGCTGATCTGCCTGCGCCAGGTCGAGCTGAAACGCCTGATCGCCTACTCCAGCGTCGGCCACATGGGTTTCGTGCTGCTCGGCATCGCCACCTTCACCGAGATGGGCATCCAGGCGGCGCTGATCGGCAACATCGCGCACGGCCTGATCACCGGCCTGCTGTTCTTCCTGGTCGGCACGATCAAGGACCGGGCCGGCACCGGCTCGCTCAACCAGCTGAGCGGCCTGCGGGAGAGCGCGCCGCGGCTGGCCGGCCTGCTCGGGTTCGCCGCCATCGCCTCGCTCGGGCTGCCCGGTCTGGCCGGCTTCTGGGGTGAGGCGTTCGCCGTGGTCGCCGCGGTCCGGGCCGGCGGGGCGTACTGGCTGACCCTGGCGGCCGCCGCGGCCGTCGGCGGGGCGCTCACCGCGGCCTACTTCCTGCGCCTGCTCCGGCGGGTCACGCACGGCCCGGCCACCCCCGAGGTACGCGCGCTGCGCCCGGGCATCACCGGCGCCGAGTGGTTCGCCTGGGCGCCGCTGGTCCTGCTGACCCTCGCCGTCGGGGTGATGCCGCTGCTGGTGCTGGCGGACACCGCGGAACCCATCACCGGACTCCTGGTAGGCGCACCGTGAGCAGCCAGCTGATCGACCACTTCGCGCTGCTCCCGCTCTATCTGGCGGCCGGCACCGCGGTCCTCGCCCTGCTGACCGACCTGTTCGTCGCCCGGCGGGCCGCCGTGCTCGCGGTAACCGTGCTGGGCACGTTCGCCACCGCGGCCGGCGCGCTCAGCGTCGGCGCGGAGACCGGGACGTTCTGCACCCCGCACAACGTCTGCTCCTGGGTGCCGACCTGGCCGGCGGCGGTGGCGGCGGTCCTCTTCGCCGGCCTCACCGCCGGGGTGCTCGCGTTCTCGGCGCCCGCGCTGCGCCGCGGCATCGCCCCGGCCGGCGAGTTCTGTTTCCTGCTGGCCTGCTCGATGACCGGTGGCGTGGTGGTCGGCTACTCCGGCGACCTGATCACCCTGATCGTCGGCCTGGAGACGCTCACCCTCCCGCTGTACGTGCTGGTCGGCCTGCGCCGGTTCGCGCCCGGTGAGCCGGTCCGCACCGAGTCGGCCTCCGCCGCGGTCACGTTCTTCCTGATCAGCGTCGTCTCCACGGCGATCGCGCTGCTCGGCGCGGCGCTCACCTACGCGGCGACCGGCGCGGTGCACCTGGACCTGCTCGGTGCCCCGGCGCCTGCTGCCTTCGAGCCGCTCGCCGGTGTGGGCGCGGCCCTGCTGGTGATCGGGCTGGCGTTCAAGGTCGCCGCGGTGCCCCTGCACGCCTGGGCCCCGGCCACGTACGACGGCGCACCCGTACCGGTGGCCGCGTACCTCTCGACCGCCTCGAAGCTCGGTGGCGTCCTCGCGCTGGCCGCCGTGGTGTCCCGTCTGGACACCGCGGCCGTGGTGGCCGTCCTCGCCGTGCTGACCATGACCGTCGGCAACCTGGTGGCGCTGCGCCAGTCCCGCATGGTGCGCCTGCTCGCCTGGTCCTCGGTGGCCCAGGCCGGTTACATCCTGGCCGCGCTCGCTCTGGGCGCCGACGGTGTCGTGGCCGCTCTCGCCTACGCCGCCTTCTTCGTCGTCCTGGAACTCATCGCGTTCGGCGTGGTGGTCGCCCTGCGCCCGACCGGCGCGGACGGTGGCGAGATCGCCGACTACCGCGGTGCCGGCCGGCGCCATCCCTGGCTCGGTGCCGCGCTGGTGCTCGCCCTGGCCGGCCTGGCCGGTCTCCCGCCCGGCCTGGCCGGGCTCTTCGCCAAGCTGTCCGTGGTGGAGGCCCTGGTGCGGGAGAACTGGACCTGGCTGGCCGGGGTGGTCCTGCTCAACGCGGTGATCGCCCTCGCCTACTACGTCCGGGTCGGCGCCGCGTTCTACGTCGTGCCGGTGCCGGCCGGTCCGGCGCCGCGGTCGGTGGCGAGGCCGGTGGCGCTCGCGCTGATCGGTGCCGTGGCGGTGGCTGTGCTGCTCGGTTTCGCCCCTCAGCTGCTGTTCAGCGGCCTCAGCTAGATCGACCGGGTTCAGCGAACTCACAGCGCGTTCCCGGATGAACACGCAGGTGATCGACGTTCCTTGGGATGCGGGCCACGAGCCCGTAAGCCGAAGGAGTGAATGTGCACAGCCATCACAACGGCATCAAGACCGCCGCTCTGCTGGGTCTGCTCACCGGCCTCATCCTGGCCGTGGGTTACTGGCTGGGTGGCAGCGGCGGCCTGGTCCTCGCCGTGGTCATCTCGCTGGCGACGAACGCCGTCAGTTACTTCTTCTCCGACAAGCTCGCGCTGCGGTCGATGGGCGCCCGGCCGGTCAGCGAGGCGGAGTTCCCCGAGCTCTACCAGATCGTCCGTGAGCTGGCGACCGACGCCGGGCAGCCGATGCCGCGGCTCTACGTCTCCCCGTCGATGCAGCCCAACGCCTTCGCCACCGGGCGCAACCCGCGGCACGCCGCGGTCGCGGTGACCGTCGGCATCACCCGCATCCTCAACCTGCGTGAGCTGCGCGGCGTGATCGGCCACGAGCTGTCCCACGTCTACAACCGCGACATCCTGATCTCCAGCGTCGCCGCCGGGCTGGCCGGGATCGTCACGCTCTTCGCCCAGCTGGCGATCTTTCTGCCGTTCGGCGGGTCGGACGACGAGGACAGCCCGAACCCGGCCGCCGCCCTGCTGATGCTGATCCTCGGCCCGCTGGCCGCCTCGATCATCCAGCTGGCGATCAGCCGGAACCGGGAGTTCCAGGCGGACGCCTCCGGCGCCACTCTCACCCGGGACCCGCTGGCGCTGGCCAGCGCCCTCGAAAAGATCCATTACGGTACGCAGCGCGCACCGTTGCCGGCCGACGGGCAGTTGACCAGCACCGCCCACCTAATGATCGCCAACCCGTTCCGCGGCGGCGGGCTCTCCGCGCTCTTCTCGACGCACCCGCCGATGGGCGAGCGGATCCGCCGCCTGCACCAGCAGGCCTCGCTGACCGCCCCGCGCCTGGGCTGACCCTTTCTCGCCGGTGTCATGTGGTGAGCCGCATGACACCGGCTCCTATTTCCGTCGTGTTAACCGACCGCCGGCGTTAGTGTCGAAACTCGTTTCACTCGTTACCGCTCGCCCCGGAGGTTGGTCCCGTGACCGCATTGCGTCAGTACCTTGGCGTGTGGCAGATGCCGGGCGGCCGGGTCCTCCTCGTGGTCGGGATCCTGGCCCGCCTCGGCATCGGCATGACCCCGCTCGCCCTGCTCCTGCTCGTCGAGCAGACCACCGGCCGATACGCGGCCGCCGGCCTCGCCGGTGGTGTCTACGCGCTCGCCGGCGCGGCGGTGAGCCCGATCGCCGGCCGTCTCGCCGACCGGATCGGTGCGGCGCCCATCCTGCTCGCCACGGCCGTGCTGCACCCGCTGGCGCTCGGCGCCCTGCTGCTGGCCAGCCGGGGCGGAGTGGACGCACTGGAGTGGATCTTCGTGGCCACGGCGGTGGCCGGCGCGACGTACCCTCCGCTCACCGCCGCGATCCGCCGTGCCTGGACCGACATGACCTCGGTCAGCAGCGGGCGGCACGACCTGCGCCCGGCCGCGCTGGCCGCCGAGACCTCCCTGTTCGAGCTGGTCTTCGTGCTCGGCCCGATGCTCGTCTCGGCGTTCCTGGTGATCACCGGCAACCCCGGTTCGGCGCTGATCAGCGCGGCGGTCGCCACCCTGGCCGGCACCGCCTGGATCGCCCGCCTCCCGGTGATGCGCCGCCACGGTGGGCACTCGGCCGAGCACGCGGCCAAGGGGCTCGGCCCGCTGCGGGTGAGCGGCTTCCCGGCCCTGCTGGTGTGCGTCGCCGCCCTCGGCGTCGCGTTCGGCGCGGCCGGCGTGATCGTCCCGGCGTATGCGTCGCAGCACGGCGAAGGCGAGGCGCTCGGCGGCATCCTGCTCGGTGTCTGGGGTGTGGGCAGCGCGATCGGCGGTATCTGGTTCGGCACGCGGCGGCCCACGATGGCCCTGACCCGGCAGTTCGCCTGGCTGCTCGCCGCGGTCTCGGTGAGCTTCCTGGTGCCCGCGTTCATGGCCAGCCCGCTGCACCTCGGCCTGGCGCTGGTTCTCGGCGGGGCCACCATCGCACCCGCGTTGACCGTGGAGAACAGCCTCGTCGGCCGGATCGCCCCGGCGGGCATGCTGAACGAGGCGTACACCTGGATGGTCACCGTCTCGGTCTCCGGCAGCGCCGCCGGCGGCGCGGTGGCCGGCCTGATCGTGGACCAGCCCGGCGGCGTGCCGTGGGCGTTCGCCTTCGCCTCCGCGGTGCTCCTGGTCGCGGCCGCGGTCGCCGCCATCCCGAACGGATCGATGGCTCGGGCCGACCGGCACGCCGCCGAGCGCCTCGACCTCGCCCTCGCCGCCGACCCGGTGTGACAGCTGCCACACCGGTCAGGCGGCATCGGTAGCGGCGACCCGGACTTGTACCGAATGCAGCCTCCAGAACGGATTCTCCGCATGACCGCTCCGAACCGCGTCCCGCTCTCCGTCCTCGACCTGGCCACCGTCCGCGAGGGCCACGGCAGCGCCGACGCGCTGCGCGGCACGATCGAGATCGCGAGAACCGCCGACGAACTGGGGTACTCGCGGTTCTGGGTCGCCGAGCACCACAACATGCCGGCTGTCGCGTCGACGTCGCCGCCCGTCCTGATCGGCGCCGTCGCCGCGAACACCCGCCGGATCCGGGTCGGTTCCGGCGGCGTGATGCTCCCGAACCACATGCCGTTCGTGGTCGCCGAGCAGTTCGCCCTGCTGGAAGCCCTCTACCCGGAGCGGATCGACCTCGGCATCGGCCGGGCGCCCGGCACCGACCAGGCGACCGCGGCGGCGTTGCGGGGCGTCTCGCCGTACCTGACGGTCGAGCAGTTCCCGGACCACCTGCAGACCGTGATGGGCCTGCTCGGCGACGACCGGATGCCGGACCAGCCCCGCCTGCGGGCGACCCCGGTGCAGGAGACCCACCCGGAGATCTGGATCCTCGGCTCGTCCACCTACGGGGCCCAGCTCGCGGCCGCCCTGGGCCTGCCGTTCTGCTACGCGTACCACTTCGCGATGAGCTCCGACGTCGACGGCGCGCTGCGGCTCTACCGGGACGGCTTCCAGCCCTCGCCGCGCTACCCCCGGCCCTGGGCCATGGTCTCCGCCTCGGTGATCGCCGCGGAGACCACCGAGGAGGCGCAGTACCTGGCCGGCCCCAGCCGGATCATGGCGCTGAGCCTGCGGACCGGCCGGCTCGGCCCGATGGTCTCGCCGGAGACCGCCGCCCGCAGCGAACTCTCCGACCTGGACCGCGCGATGCTCGAAAGCCTGCCCGGCACCCAGTACGCGGGAACTGCCGAGGAGGTCGTCGCCGGCCTCGACGCCCTGGTCGAACGCACCCGCGCCGACGAGCTGATCCTGGCCGGCGCGGTCTACGACCCGCAGACCCGCCAGGACAGCCTGGCCCGGATCGCCAAGGCCTGGGGCCTTTAATCGAATGCGGCCATTGCCGCCGGCCGCGAGGATGAGGCGATGGCCTGGCAATTGACCACCGAGGTGGAGCGGTTCACCGACGTCGCGGGCGACTTCCTGCGATCGGAACCGGTCCGGCACACCACGTTTCTCACGGTCCTCGATGGGTTGCGGCGGCATGGCCCGCATGCGTACGGGGTGCAGGACCCGACCCTCGGATGGTGGAGCACCTCGGCCGGCGAGGTCGGGGGAGTGCTGTTGTGCACCCCGCCGTATCCGGTGATGCTGAGCGCGGTGCCGCCCGCCGCTGTCCCCGCCGCGGTCGAAGCGCTCGCCGGCCACCCGCTGACCGGGGCGAATCTGCTGGCCGCCGACGTCGACACCTTCGTGGCCGGCTGGCAGTCGCAGACCGGCGCCACGGCGGTCCCCGGCATGCGCACCCGACTTTTCGAGCTGGACCGGCTGATCCCGCCCGCCCCCATGCCGCCCGGTTCCCCGCGGGTCGCCTCAACCGCCGACCGCCCGCTGCTGATCGACTGGTTCCGTGCCTTCCACGCCGACATCGGTGAGGATCTGCCGGCTGCTGAGCAGCACGTCGACGACCGCCTGTCCTTCGGCGGAGTCACCCTCTGGGAGGAAAACGGCTCGCCCGTCGCGATGGCGGTCCGCACCCGCACACAGGCCGCGATGGCCCGGATCCAATCCGTCTACACGCCCGCCACCCACCGCAGGCGTGGCTTCGGCGGCGCCGCGACCACCGTCGCCACCCAGGCGGCCCTCGACGACGGCGCCGCCCACGTCGTGCTCTTCACCGACTTGGCGAACCCGACCAGCAACGCCCTCTACCAGCGGCTGGGTTACCGGCCGATCGAAGACCGAGCGGTGGTGAAATTTCCGTAATGATCAGCGGAATCGTCCTGTCCCTCAACGTTGGCGCAGCCGAGCACAACCCGGCCAAGCCGGTCGGTAAGACCGGCATCGGCAAGCAGCCGGTCGACCATCCCGTCACCGTGCGCCCGCCCGGCCCGAAAACCACCGGCCTGCACTCCGGCGTGGTCGGCGACTACATCGGCGACGTCAAGCACCACGGCGGCGACGACCAGGCGGTGTACGCGTACGCCACCGAGGACTACGCCTGGTGGGCCGCCGAGCTGGGCCGCGACCTGCCACCCGGCCTGTTCGGCGAAAACCTGACCACCGAGGGCCTGGACCTGCTCAACGCCGTGATCGGCGAACGCTGGCAGGTCGGCGAAACCGTCATCCTGCAGCCCACCTTCGGCCGCATCCCGTGCTCCACCTTCCAGCACCGGATGGGCGAGCCCCGCTGGATCAAACGCTTCACCCAGGCCAACCGCACCGGCGTCTACCTGCGCATCCTGACCCCCGGCGACATCCACCCCGGCGCCCGCATCCGGGTGACCGACCGCCCGTCCCACGGCTTGACGGTCGCCGAGGCCTTCGACATCTACATGCACAACCCCGGCCGCCTGGCCCGCCTCCTGGACGCCGACGAACTCCCCGCCGGCATGCACGCCGAAATCGAGAAGCGCCTGGCCCCGGCGCGCTGACCCGCGCCGTTCACCTGCCCTCTGGTGCCGGCGCGCCGCCGAGTCCTACCGGCGGCGCGTCGCCAGGAAGATCACGGCGAGGCCCAGGAGGCCGAACGCCAGGGCCACGACAGCGGTTCGCAGCAGGTCGGACTCGTCAAGCCCCTGCACGAGACTGGCGAGGCCGGTAACGATGCCGAGGGCGACGGCAATCTGGTTGCGCATATCGGTGCGTTCCGGCGCTGGCCCCGCTTCCGGCGCTGGCCCTGCTTCCGGCGCTGGTGCCGCTTCCGGCGCTGGTGCCGCTTCCGGCACTAGCGCGGCTTTGGGCGCTGGCGCGGCTTTGGGCGCTGGTGCCGCTTCGGGCGCTGGTGCCGCTTCGGGCGCGTCCGTAGCCGGCCTTTCGTCGCCGTGCTGCTTTTCGGATGGCCGCAAATTTCCCAGGACACGATGGCAAATGGCCACGCCGACAGTGATCACCGAGGACAAGAGCAGGTAGATCCCGACGACCGCAACAGCATTGTCCGCCAAGGTCGATTGCTCGGTGTTTGCCGGGCTGGCAAAATTCGCCAGGACAACCAGCGCCATGATGAGTCCGGCGGCAAGATGAGCCCAGTAAACGGCGCGACGCGAGCGACACCGCAACAGGTATCCCTCCGCGAGAGCACCAGGCAGGCGCAGCATCACCGCAACCAATAAGCCGCCGAGGACGCCGTAGGCGAAGGACCGGTTCTCCTGCTCCGCGTAACTGGGCGCAATGATCAACGAAGTGGCGATCACCAGGATGGCGTTCAGCCGGAACGAGTAGCCCCACTCGAGAAGCGACCGCACGGTGAACGGCCTGGTCTCTGCCCTTCCATTCCCTTTCCGGCGAAGCCCGCGCCACAGCACTGCCGGAGCTGCCAGCCCGAGGCATATGAGGGACGCCAAGAAGTAGGTGCCGACCGCCACCGAAATGCCGCCCTCCAGAACCGCTGAATCGGAGCCGGAGCTATTCGTGGTCGACGACTCCGCCGTCCAGGCAACGGAGACCGCAAAATAGAGCGAAACGAGATGGGTGATCAGCATGGCGCGGACCGCTCCCCGGCTGACCATGTACCACTCCAGGAAAGCCGCCGGAGTCCGCAGAAGCACCGCGGCGCAGCCTATGCCCATCGCGTAGTTGACGGCCGGGCGGATGCCGTCGGCAAGAGCGGAAATCCCGGAAATCGCAGCCGCCGAGATGATGATGGCAAGGTTCAAGAGGATCGCAGCTTCGACCCTGCGGCGCCGCTGCGGGACAGAGTCGCCGGCCGAGCTCTGCCAGGAACGCCCCACTCCTGTACTCATAGTGAAATTCTGGCCTATATGCCGGTTATATGCTGCCGTTGATTCTTTGGTGTCACGTACCCCGTAGGAGTACGCCGGCATAAGGAGAAATGCCTCGGCGGCAAACAACTCAGCGCGGCTCAGCATCCCTGCCCTCCACCTGCTCGCGGATGCGGGCGGCGTCCGTTGTCCGCCCACCCTGGCTGTCGCTGAGTGCTCGTTCGGCCGCCCGAAGGCGACACTCAGGGCCAGCCCGCTGAAGCGGCTGTCCTCCAGCGCTCGTTCTAGCGGACGCAGACAGCACTGGTGCTCAGCCGAACATGATCAAGCAGGCCGGCGGCGGCCCCGTCGGCCCGGGCGACACGTTGAACACCGTGGATAGCTTGTTCTCGTGACAGAAGAGGATCGAGCCCGTCTGCGCGCCACCCCGGCGTACCGTCGCGCGGTCTGGGCCCTGCGAATGATCTCACTGTCCGTGCTACTTGGGCTCCTCCTCTTCCTACTGGCCCTTCTGGGCTTCCCCGAAGCAGTAGCGGCGCCGATGTTCGCGGTGGCCTTTCTCGCCATGACCGCAGGCGTAGCGCTCTTGTGGACTTCCGCACTGCCATTGGAGAAGGCCAAGCGCGCAATCCTGCCGAAGCCTCAGCCGGACCCCCTCGGCGCAGCGGCATCCATCAACGGGATGCTGATGCGAGACGTCGTCCAGCGGCGCAGCCACCCCACCGACAGGTAGCGGACAAGCCGTGCCCACAGCACCCGTGCCTTGTCTCTATGGAGTGACGTGCCGCCCCACGGCAAGGCGCAGAAACCAAGAACGACCCCGGTCAGCGTTTCCGCTGGCACCGGGGCCGTTCTGTTTGCCTGTGGCGGGTAGAGGATTCGAACCTCTGTAGCTTTCGCGACGGATTTACAGTCCGCCGAACGCCTGGCCTCGACCAGGGAGAACACTTCCTGCGCACGTCTCGCCGACAGGGATGCGACAGGCCCCCTGGGTATGGCGGCACAGGACGGCAGGCGAGGAAGCGCCGCTTCTGAGGTGGCCGCCCGTGGCTTGCGTGAGCGTGCCGTCTCGCCGAAGGTCGAAGTTGGATACCTTGTGTGGTCAGCTAGTACCGGATCGCAGTGGCTTCGATAACACACGGTATCCGAACTTGCCCGTTTCGGGACCTAAAGTGAACTTCTGCGCCTCTGCGGTCCACAATCCGTAGTTTTGTCATACCCCCCTCGTAGCCTGTCGTTATGCCTTCGGAGGCCGCAGTGGCGAAGCAACCAGCCCCCACACCGTTCCGTGCCGTGACCACGCTCAAATTCGTCCTCACCGCTGCCATCGTGATCGGTCTCGGGATCTTCTGCCTGTATCTGGGTGGGGAGGAGACCCGGTTTTGGCGCGAACACTCGGCGTTGAGAACGCTGATGGAGCAGCTCGGGGGGCTGTTGATCGTTTCGGGGCTGCTGTCCGTGTTGTGGGAGCTGGTTGGCAAGCGGGCATTTGCGCGAGAAGTACTCGACGACACGCGCTTGGCCACCGAGCTTGAGGCTTCGGGGATCAAGCGCGTCGGAGTGCAGTTTTTCGAAGAGGCGGTTTGGGAAGAGTGCTTCAAAGGTGTTGAAAAACTTGACATCTTCGTTGCCTATGCGCAGACCTGGCGGAATATCAACTTGACGAGGCTTAGAGTTGTTGCGCAGAAGCCGAGTGGACGCATCAGGATTTACCTACCGGATCCTGACGACGCGCAGACCATACAGACGCTTTCGGCAAGGTTCGGCTTCAAGCCAGAGGAACTTCGCCAGCGAATCGAGGCCACTAAGCAGGACTTCGAAGCGTTGAAGGTTCCTAACGGTGCTTCGGTCGAGGTCTTTTATTGGCGAGGTGACCGACTATTCACTTTCTACCGCTTTGACAACAAAGTGATACTCAGCATGTATAGGCACACGGGGCGGAGTCCGGTCCTTCCGACCTTCGTCTGCGAGTCCGGTGGTTCACTGTTCCAATTCGTGTACGACGAGCTTCGCGTCATTCGTGAGGCGAGTAGATCGGCGACGGCGGCTGGGGTCACCGGCACTGTTACTCCCATAACGAAAGGCACGGGTTGATGAACGTGATCGCGAACATTGTCAGGGGCGACATCGACGATGCGCTATTCAATGCTTTCTGCTCATCAGGCGACGTGGCGTGCGACATCGAGACGTCAGGGCTGGATCCACGTCGTGACTCCATTGGCACCGTGCAACTATATTCTCCCACTGTTGGCGATGTCATTGTTCAGATAGGCGATCGTCGTCCAGAAAGGCTGTGTCGTCTGATTGAGCATGCGGGTGTACGCAAGATTTTCCATCACGCAATGTTCGATTTGCGATTCATGGCGTTCCACTGGCGGGTGGTGCCGGTGAATATCGCGTGCACGAAGATCGCGTCTAAACTAGCAATACGGCAGGTTGATAATAGGCGGCATTCGCTGCAGGCGCTTTTGATGGACCGGTTAGGAATCGCTATCAGCAAGGATCAGCGCCTTAGTGATTGGACAGCGGCAGAGTTGACTCCCGAGCAAGTGAGATACGCCGCTGCCGACGTTGAGCACCTAATACCGTTGCTGGCTAATCTAGAAGAAGACCTGCTGGCTGCCGGACTGATAGACCTGTTCCAGGCATGCCTTCGCTTCATTCCATCACGGGTGAAGTTGGACCTTGGAGACTGGCCGGACGTCTTCGCGTACTAACACGGCTTCAGGCCTGGAAGGGCGCGGCCCGGGCGGCACGCCCTTCCAGGGAATTCATTGGAGTCGCGACGGGCATTTTCCGCGCGAGCCCGGCGCCAACCAGGCCGGGTGGCGTCGGCCCCGTTCATGACCCGTACTCGCGTGCTACGGCGTCTCACACGCAGGATCGTGTCAGGTCCCTGCCCAATGGAGACGGTCGTTCTGCGTACGCGCGTCGACGAAACTCGCGTGTGATACCGGTCGCTCGGTTGGGAGCCCTTCACATGTCGCGTACCGTCGACTACGGCGGCCGGGTTTGCGGCCGGTCGCCTGCCCTGACCGCAAGCAGGGAGCGACGATGCCGCGCCGAGCTATTCCGATCGACCCGTCAATCGGCGAGCGCATCCAGGCCCGCCGTGAGTTGCGCGGCTGGAGTATTCGCCACGCTGCCAGCCGGGCCGGGGTCGCTCACACCACCTGGTCCCGGATCGAGCGCGGAGAGCTGCGCAGCGATCGCTACATGGTCGCGGATATCGCCGCCGCGCTGGGGTGCTCGATCACCGACCTCACCGGGCAGCCATACACACCGGCTGACCGACAGCTTGAGGCCGCGCACATCGCCGCCGAACGGCTCTGGCAGACGATGATGGCGTTGCCGCTTGACGAGCCGCCTTCCGCCGGTCGACCGGCCGCCGGTGACCTGGTGCGGGAGTCCGAGCTAGTCCGCGATCTCTACGCCCGCACCGACTATGCGGGCGCGCTGGCACGACTCGTCGACCTGATCCCGATGCTGCACACCAGTGCCTACGGCCCTGACGCGGCTGAGGCGCTGACCGCCGCTGTGCAGGTGTACGGCGTCGGCATGGGTGCGCTGCTCAACCTCGGCCATCCCGCATATGCGCTGCTGGCCGCTCAGCGGTGTACAGAGGCCGCCCAGCGCTTGAACGACCCCGCCGCGCTCGCCGTGGCTGCCGTGAACCGGGGCCGGGTGTCGGCGCACACTGGTGCGTACGGGCCTGCCCGATCCGCAGTGCAGCGGGCCGCCGACGAGTTGGAACGGCACCCGGATGCCCCGGCTGCGCTGGACGTGCTCGGCTTCACTCACCTGGCTCGCGCCCATCACGCGACGGGCCTGCGTGACGAGGCCGGCGCGGCCGAGCATCTGGCCGAGGCCGCCCGGCTGGCCGACCGGACGGGCGAGACGGAGGCGTGGGATCTGCAATGGGGTCCGCGCAACGTAGCGCTCTGGACCATTGCCCACCAGATCGACACTGGCCGTTCCGGCGAGGCTGTCGAGACTGCCGCCGGTTTCGACGCGGCCATGCTGCCAGCCGTACGCACGGTGTATCTCTACACCGACCTTGCTCGCGCCCTGGCCGACGTGCACCGCGACGACGAGGCTGTTCGGATGCTGCTGACTGCCGAGCGAGTGGCGCCGCAGCACACCCGGTCGTCGGCTGCTGCGCGAGAAACGGCACGCGCGCTGCTGCACAAGGCCCGCCGCGCCTCGCCGATGCAGGGCCTATGCGAACGTATGGGCGTGGCTGACTGACCACCCCCCTTGGTGCGTAACCGCACCACGCATGACGCCGCCGTTCGTAGCGTCTGTGACTGGCGGCGGCGAGCAGGTCCAGCGTCATGAACTGACTGGCTAGCCGCCGTCCCACGTGGCGGCCCGCGCACCCCGTTGGGCATCTGTTCAGGTCGCCACCCCGCAGGGGGAGGGCCGGAGTTGTTCATTGACGTCTTGCGCTGCCTGCTCTACCGCCGCCGTGTCGACGTAGCCCGTGCCTGGCGGGACGCCGAACGTCGCCAGGCCGCCGAGCGGGACGAGGCCGTCCGACGCATCATCGCCCAGGAAGTGCCCGATCCCTCGGGAAAGCGGTCAGGCCAGTGAACACCCAGCGTCTCAGCCAGTCGGGGACACCCGTCGCCTACAGTGTCCCCGGGGTTTTAGCAGGTCATTCTGCCTCAGGGGACATGGGGGACACGGGGGACGCCAGGGGCAGTCAGATGCCGGTAGCGGTCAACGTCCACTGAGCAATCGTGGCGTCGTCATGACGCTTTGTCCGGGGATAGCGATCACCATCCGGGTCTTCCGACTCGATGGACCGCACGTGCGCGATCAAGCCATCAGGGGACAGCTTGTCGAGGAGGTCGAGGTACTCCGGCCATCCGTAGAGGCCCATCTGGTCGGCTGGCCGCGTCGCGCCGTCTGAGAAGACGCTGGCGCGCCGTAGGGCATCCCGGGGGTACGTAGCTGTCTGCGCGTGCTCTGCTGCGGCAGGGTCGGCCGCAGCCACCCACCATCCATCAACCTGGTTTCGCGTCTGGGTTTGGCGGGCGACGAGTGCGGCAAGTGCTGCCATGTGCTCGGGCGTACCAAACCTCATTCCGACCACCGCATCTGGTTCTGTGCCGCTGATCTCTTCGATGGAGAGGTCGCAGGTAACCGACGGTTCAGGCGCACCGAGATCGACCACGACACTCACATCGGAGAGCGCCAGTGTGTCGACAGTCGTAGCGCCGATCCTGAGGATTCCGACGGCCGCGCAGGGCGTTCCAGGATTGCTCAGGTCGCAGGTGTCACGATGCGATGCCGCCACGGCAGCGATGCCG
This sequence comes from Actinoplanes sp. NPDC024001, assembly GCF_040638955.1. Classification (NCBI taxonomy): domain Bacteria; kingdom Bacillati; phylum Actinomycetota; class Actinomycetes; order Micromonosporales; family Micromonosporaceae; genus Actinoplanes; species Actinoplanes sp. NPDC024001. The sequence continues at coordinate 65,337 of NZ_JBEZZB010000022.1, read as the reverse complement.
GCCGCGAGGCCCTCGGTCAACGGCAGGCCCGGACTGGCGACAAGGGACGCGATCGTTTGGGTTCCGAGCTGCTGCGCGTACCAGGCCACGCCGTGATGACACCCGCCGTACGGAACGCCAGCACCGTCCACCACGACGGCGATATCCGTCGTTGCGATCACGAAGTCTTCGTTGGGGCGACCCGGTGCGGCGTCAGTGGTGAGGGCGAACAACGGACTGAACCTCCGTCACGCGAGGGAAGCGAGTTGCGCACTGAAGTGGGCAACCGCCGGATGAGTGGGCCAGCGGCGTAGCAGGTCCCGGTGGAGGGTCTGTAGCTCGCCGATCGTACGAGATGATCCGGTCGCTACCGCAATGGGCAATGCCTCGGAAGCTTGGCTGCATGCCTCGTCCGGGGATTCGGCCAGTACGTAAGCCTGCGCCAGCCTTGCGAGGTACTGTCCACGATCGCGGTGATAGCTCCGAGGGAGAGTTTCCAGGACCGTCTGAAATGAACTGACAGCCTCTGTCGCCCGGCGTAGCTCTAGATGGCATTTTGCCCTGGTGATATCGAGATAGAGCCGCATGTCGCAATAGCGTCCATCGGACGGATCGCCATCGAGCGGTACCCCACCACTCTCGGCCAGAATGCGTTCGGCTTGGTCGAGGGCCTGATCGCAGTCGCCAGCCAGCCCGTGAACGGCATAACCGAGAGCCTCAGTCTGCGCGGCGAGGGTGCGTACGCGCGCCGTCTCGGGAGCGAAATTTCGTTGTGCTGCCCGGGCAAGCTTTGCTGCCTGTGCGCCGCTCCGGGTGGAAATCGCTTGAACGGCCCTGCGGGTAAGAACAAATGCTGCCATCCGTTCGTCACCTCCCGCCTCCGACCATTCGAGCGCTTGTAGATACCACTCTCTTGCCTTACTCGCGTCGCCTGAATCCTGGAACAGCCAACCAGCGAATTCCGCGTATCCCGCCCCTACCTTGAGTAGTTCGTCCAAGACGGTTCCGCTGGCCTGCCTGGCGAGTCGCTCAATGGCATTGGCGTGAGCGGTGATGGTGGGCAAAAGGGCGCGCGGGCCGAGCAGGTTGTCGGACGTGTAGTGGTGATGGAGTCCGGCTTGTAGCGAGGCGAGTATTTCGGGGGTCGGAGCCGGAAGGTCGAGGCCCCGATCGGCCGGCACGACTACGGATGTTGTTGTCGGTTCGGCATCCGCCGCCTCGGTTGTCTCCAGGTCCGTGACCATCTGCACGTACCGGGCTCGCACCTCGTCGTCGACCTCCCTCAGGACATGGTCGAGCAACTGGTGAGACTGGAGCGAGAGAGCGGCGTCGGGCTTCGCTGCCCACTTCGCCACGCCACGCGGAGAGACGCCGAGGCGATTGGCGAAATCGTCGCAGCTCAATCGGAGGGCGAGCCGAAGCGCTTCGGCATTTCGCCCCTTCCAGGTCGTGACGACGATCATCGCGTGTCCTCCCCGTGTGGTCGGGAACGCTTCGAATCCTAACGACGGACGACGATCTGATGGTGCCCCTGACTGCTTCCCCAGTGCAGGTTCGGTTCAGTGTCGGTTCATGGTCGATCACGGCTGCCTGGAGTTGACTTGTGAGTACGGAAAGACGCAGGTCGGGAGGTGGTGAGGGGCGTATGCGGCGGTCAGGATTTCTTCGGTCCCGGCGCTGCTGGGGGGATGCCGTTCTCCCTTGCGACTCTGCGGATGTAGGCCCCGGTGAACGGCGACAGCCGCTCGACTTCCACGGGCGTTACTCCGGCGCGCAGTGCTGCGAGAACGGCCTGGAGTACCTCATCACGTGCCGTCTCGTGATCGGCGGCCGTCTTTCGATATTGCCTGGTAGCGGCCTCTAGATCCGCCCGCGCATCAGTCACACGAAGAGGGTAGCGCAACTCTGTTGCGCTCCGTTGATTCGTTGCGATACCTTGTTGCGCAACACAGTTTCGCTTCACGGAGGTGTTCAAGTGATCCCCGTATCGATCGACTTCGGCGAGCCGACGGCGGCCGACCTGTCCGCGATCGAGGCCGAGTGGCCGCTGATCGAGGCAGAACTCTCCCTGCTCGACGCCGAGATTGCCTGGATGAACGCCGCCGACCACGGCCGCCCGTCGTCGCTGGACTGGCGTCGCCTGCGCCGGGCCGAGGCTCGCGTGACCCGTGTCGCCGCTGAGCTGGCCGGACGTCCCGCCAGCCGGAAGGCGGTCGCGTGATGGGCCAGGACCTCAAACGCCTCAAGCGCATCGGGTGGGGTGTTCGGGCCGTGTTCGCCCTTGGCATTGCCGCCTCGCTGGCGGGCAACGTGCTGCACGCTGCCGACAACGTGATCAGCCAGGCGATTTCCGCGTGGTCGCCGGTGGCACTGCTGCTCGCGGTCGAGCTGATCTCCCGGATTCCGTCTCGGCGCGGTGCCCTGTCGGCCGTCCGGCTGGGTGCCACCGCCGTCATCGCGGGTATCGCCGCATGGGTTTCGTATTGGCACATGGTCGGCGTCGCCACCCGCTACGGCGAGGCCGACTCATCGGCCTACCTGCTGCCGTTCAGCGTTGACGGCCTCATCGTGGTCGCCTCGATCAGCCTGGTCGAGATCGGCGGTCGGATTCGCACCCGAACCGATGCCGCCGAGCCTGCGCCGGTCGTCGAATCCGCCCCGGCCGCCGCCGAGGTGACCGCTTCCGAGGCACCCGCCGCGCCGGTTGCGGTTGCCGATTCCACCCCTGTACCGGCGGTCAAGAAGATGCCCGCGAAGCGCGTCACGCCGCGTCCTGCGTCGGCCGAGAAGGTTGCCAAGGCCGCCGCCAAGCTGCCCGGCGCGACGGTCGCCGAGATCGCCGCCAAGGCCGGTGTGTCCGTCTCCACTGCGCGGCGTCACTTGCCCGCTCGGCGCGTCACTGATGCGTCACCGTCTGCCCCGGTTCCTGCGGAAACGCCCGCTCTGATCGCCGCCTGATCGACCACTCGAAGGAGTACGTCATGACCACCGACCGGATCTACCCGATGCCCGCCCCGGACGACGATGCCCGGTTCACCTACGGCCTGTTGTTCGACGTCGTGAAGGTGCTGGAGCGGCACGGCTACGACCGCCCGGAGACCGGCGGCGACCTGGTCGCGCTACAGCAGTCGCTGTTCGGCTTCCTCTACGCCCTGCCCGGCGACACCGTCCCGCAGTGATTCCGCCCGGCGGCGCGGCCCTCCGGCTACCAACCTCGCGCCGCGCCGCCGGTCTTCTACCCATCAGTCCCGAAGGACCTCCGAGGGAGATCTTCATGCTCTCGCACTCCATGCCTCGCGTCATCCTCGCCGCCCGTTGGGTCCTGCTCTCGTGCGGCTGCCAGGTCACCTTGCACGGCAACGCCCCGGTCCCGGCCTGGTGCCCGGACTGCAAGACGCCCAACACTCGCGCCGCCTGAGACCGGAGGACACGTCGTGAACACGCCCAACCCGAACCCCGAGAACTTCGACTGGACCGCCGCCGAGGCCGACGTCGCCAACGTGGTCGACCTGGACGCCGAGCGCACCCGCCGGGCCGAGGCGGGCACGCACTTCGAGGTCAACCTTGACGAGGCTCCGCAGCGCGGCGGGATGCCGGTCGAAGCGCCGCCGGTCGACGCCTCGGGCAAGCGGCCCATCGTGCCGGCCAACTGGTCGACGTGGCCGAACATCCGGCACAGCCTCGCGCAGGCCGCCGCCCTGACCGCCTACCGCGCCGGGTTCCACGCCCTGCGTACCCCCTGGTACACGCTGCTGGCTTCGTTTTGGGCCGTGATCGGTGTGTTCCGGCTGATCGGCCGTCAGCTCAAGTGGTGGTGGGTGTCGGAGCAGTACGGCCTGCGGCAGAAGGCTGCCGACGACAACGACCCCGGCATGTGGCTCAAGCTGCACCGCGAGGTCAAGGCCACCCGCATGTGGCGCGGTCTGGTCCTCGGCGGCGAGCTGCTCGCCCTCGGCATCGGCGGCCCGATCGCTTACGCCACCGCCCCAACATGGGCGCTGGTGCTCGCCGTCGCCCTGGTCGTGGCGTTCCTGGCGCACATCGGCCGCCCCGAGGACCGGCGCATCATCACCCCGGCCACCGTCTCGGGCCGCTTCCGCCGGGTGAACCCGGACATCATCTTGCGCGCCTACTACGCCGCCGGTCTCGGCCACCCGGACAAGCCGCACCAGCAGATCAGCTTCGGCTCGACGATGGCCCGCGACGCGTCCGGTACCGGCTCTCAGGTGTCGATCGATCTGCCGTACGGCAAGACGTTCGACGACGCGGTCAAGGCACGCGGCGCGATCGCCTCGGGCCTGGACGTGGCGATGTCGCAGGTGTTCATCACCCGCGACCCCAGCAGCCACCGGCGGCATGTCCTGTGGGTCGCCGACCGGGATCCGCTCGCGCAGGGTGCCGGACGTACGCCGCTGCTGCGGTGCAAGCCCACCGACATTTGGAAGCCCGCTCCGTTCGGGTTGGACGAGCGCGGCAACAAGGTCGCCGTCGATCTGATGTGGAACAGCATCCTGATCGGCGCGCAGCCCCGGCAGGGCAAGACGTTCGCGGCCCGGCTGCTCGGCCTGTACGCCGCGCTGGATCCGTACGTGAAGCTGACCGTGTTCGACGGCGGCGGCAAGCCGGACTGGCGCAGGTTCGCCCTGGTCGCCGACCGGTGCGCGTTCGGCCTGGCGATGACCCGCGACGGCGACCCCGCCGAGATCGTGGTCGAGGCCCTGCGCGAGATCAAGGCCGATGTGCAGGACCGCTACGAGCGGCTGTCCAAGCTGCCGGTCGACGTCTGCCCCGAGGGCAAGCTGACCCGTGAGATCGCCCGGGACCCGAAGTACCGGATGCCGGTGCGGATTGTGCTGATGGACGAGTTCCAGGAGTACTTCGACCTCGGCGACGTGTCCAAGGAGATCGCGTCCCTGCTGGTCTACCTGGTCAAGGTTGCCCCGGCCGCCGGGGTCATCTTCGTCGACGCCACCCAGCGACCCAGCGGGGTCGGCGGCGGGCAGGTGGCCTCGCAGTTCATCAGCTTCCGCGACAACCACCAGGTCCGGTTCTCCCTGCGTACCGGCTCGTGGAACGTCTCCGACCTGGTCCTCGGCGCGGGCGCGAACTCCGAGGGCTACGACTCGTCGACACTGCTGCCCAGCTACAAGGGCGTCGGCATCCTGCGCGGCGCATCGGACGCCACTCCGACCGTGCGCACGTACTTCGCCGATATCGACGACGCCGAGAAGATCCTGATCGAGGCCCGCAAGCTGCGCGAAGCGGCCGGCACGCTGTCCGGCATGGCCGCAGGCGAGGACATCGCCCGCGAGATCCGCGACGTGCTCGCCGACGTCCGCTCCGTGATCGAGCGCGGCGAGACCGGCGCGCAGTGGGAAGAGATCGCCGCCCGCCTCGCCGACCGTCTCCCCGAGGCGTACGCGGACATCACCGCCGAATCGATCTCAGCTCAGGTCCGGTCGTTCGGTGTACGCAGCGTAGACGTCAAGCGGTCCGGCAAGGCCCTCAAGGGAGCCAAGGCCGACGACATCGACGCCGCGATCGCCCGCCGCAAGGCCGCCTAGCCGGTCGCGGCTCGCCCGCGACCGGTCGCGTCACCGCGACTCAACCCGCGACCGGCCTGGTCAGCGCAGACATTGACCGGTCGCGGGTTGCGCCGCCAACCCTTCACACCCAAAAACCGCCCCTGGAGGCTTGCTGTGCCTGCCCTCGCCGCGACCGCAACCCCCGAGACCACGATGATCGGCGTCCTGATCCTCGCCGCCTTGATCGCCACCCTCTGTTACGGCCTCGGCTGCTGGCTCTGGCCGTTCGGAGCCTGCCGCAAGTGCTCCGGCACCGGCAAGCGCCGCTCCCCGTTCGGCCGCGCGTTCGGCCTTTGCCGTCGCTGCCACGGCGACGGCCGCCGTCTGCGCATCGGCCGCCGCATCATCAACACCCTGCGCGAGCTGCACGACAAGGGCACCCGGTGAAGGCCCGCACGATGGCCCGCCTCCAACGGGCCGAGACGCCGCACACGACGTGGTGCACCCGCGATCACCGATGCGGGATCGAGGAGCACCGCAGCCCGGACATCACCGCCGACGAGATCGGCGGCCGGGCCTGGATCACCCGCGTGCGCGCAGGCAACCGCGAGTACGCCGAAATCCGCGCCCGGATCCCGCTACACCCCAACGACCAGGTGGCCCGCGCGCAGCTCGTCCTCTGCCTGGAAATCATGCGCGAACTGCTGATCGAGGTCGCCGCCCGGCTGATCAGGCTGCCCGGCCGCAATCGGCAGCGCGCGATCGGCCGGAAGGCCGCCTGACATGAGCGGCGAGCACTGGATCGGCGCGAGCAAGGCCCTCGGTCACCTCGTGCCGACCAGCGGCACCTACCCGCACATCTGCGACCGCACCGTCGCCGCCGAGGACACCTTGTCCGGCCAGCCGTTGCACGTCGCCCGGTGGGAGAAGCCCCGGTACTGCGCCGCCTGCGCCCACGACAAGCACCGCAAGGCCCACCCGTCCACACCCGACAACAGGAGGCCGAACACCATGCCCGACATCGCAACCCTGCGCGAGACGGCCCTCGCCGCCGCCGCGCGCGGCTGGCACGTCTTCCCCCTGCGCCCCGACGATAAGCGGCCCGCCTTCCCCGACCACCCCGCCGACGCCTGCACCGGCACCGATCCGCGCTGCCACAACGGGCACACCGGCTGGGAAGCCCGCGCCACCACCGACCCCGACCGGATCTGCCGAGGCTGGGCCAGCACGCCATACGGCGTCGGCATCGCCTGCGGCCCGTCCCGGCTGGTCGTCGTCGACCTGGACGCCCTCAAGCCCTGGCAGGACATCCCGGCAGCATGGCTCGGCAAGGGCGTCGACCACGGCGGCCAGGTCCTCGACGACCTATGCCGCACGGTAGGACAGCCGTTCCCGTTCGAGACCTACACCGTGCGCACCGGCCGGGGCGGACTTCACCTCTACTTCCGGCACCCGGCGATCGGCCCGGGCTTGCGCAACACCTCCGGCGACCGGGGCAACGGCCTCGGCTGGCTGATCGACACCCGCGCCCACGGCGGCTACGTCGTCGCCGCCGGATCCACTGTCGTTGGACTCGCCTATACCACCGCCTGTGACCTGCCGGTCGCCGACCTGCCCGGCTGGCTCGCCGACCGGCTTACCCCCGCCCCTCTGCCGCCGCAACGCCCGGTCGTCGTCGACCTGCCCGGCGGCCGGGCCGGTGCCTACCTGGACGCCGCGATCAACCGCCAGCTCGACCACCTCCGGCACGCTGCTGAGGGCGAGCGCAACCACACGCTCTACGTCTCCGCGGTTGCCCTCGGCCAGCTCGCCGCCGGGGGAGCGCTGCCCGCCGGCCAGGCCGAGACGCTGCTGACCGAGGTCGCACTGTCCATCGGCCTCACGCGCTTCGAGACGGCCCGCACCATCCGGTCCGGCCTCGCCGCCGGTGCCCGCCGCCCTCGGACGGTGGCCGCGTGAGCCGCGTGCCGGCCGACCAGCCCGACCGGCCGAACCTGCACATCGCCGGGCCGGACGACGCCGCCGAGGTCCTGTCGGGAGAGCAGGAGCGGCCTACCCGGATCCGGACCTCGTGGACTGCCGCCGACATCATGGCGATGGAGTTCGCCCCGCCCAAGTGGGCCGTGCCCGGTGTGCTGTCTGAGGGTGTCAACCTCCTGTGCGGTCCCCCCAAGGTCGGCAAGTCGTGGATGTCGCTCGGCCTCGGCGTCGACGTCTCGCTCGGCGGCAAGGCGTTCGGCTCGATCCCGGTCGAGCGCGGCCCGGTGCTGTATCTCGCCCTGGAGGACACCGCCCGGCGGTTGCAGTCGCGGCTGTCCAAGGTCCTCGGCACCCGCAAGGCCCCGGCCGGGCTCACCCTGGCGACCGAGTGCCCGCCGCTGCCGCAGGGCGGCGATCAGGCCATCGCTGCGTGGCTCGACCGCCACGCTGACGCCCGCATGGTCATCATCGACGTGTTCGCCAAGCTGCGCGGCAACTCCGCTCCCGGCGCATCGGCCTACGACGCGGACTACGCCGCCGTCGGCCGGGCGAAGAAGGTCGCCGACGACTACGGCGTCGCGTTCGTCCTGGTCCACCACGTCCGCAAGGCCGGATCCGACGACTTCCTTACCGAGGTCTCCGGAACCAACGGGCTCGCCGGTGCCGCCGACGCCACCCTCGTGCTCAAGCGGGCACGCAACCAGGGTGACGGCGTGCTGCATGTGACCGGCCGCGACGTCGATGAAAACGAGTACGCGCTGAGCTTCGATCCGGCCGCCGGTGCCTGGCAGATGCTCGACGGCCCGGCCGAGGACCACCAGGTCGGCGAGACTCGCGCGACGATCCTGCGCTTCCTGCGGACCATGCCGGGCAGCACGCCGAAGGTCATCGCCGCCGGGGTCGGCCTCGCCTACGACAACGTCAAGCGCACTTGTCAGCGGATGCTCGCCGACGGGCAACTCGCCGCCGACACCGGCGGCCGGTACCGCGTCCCTGGTGTCCCCGCTGTCCCCGGTGTCCCGCAAAGCGCGCTGAGTAGGGCAAACGAGGGGGACAGCGCGAGGACACCCGGACTGTGGCCATGATGCGGCCGAACATGCTGAAACAGGGAGCTATACGCCTGTTTCAGCCCAGACGCATACGAAGGTACCGGGACACGGCAGATCTTGGATCAGCGTGGCTCTCAGCGGGCCGCCCTACGGCTTTCTCCCGACGCGGGCCGCCGCACCTGAGTCGAAACGCATCCGCACCCGAATGCCCCTCTCCGCATGACTCAGCGCCCCGCCCCGCACCTCGCCAAGGGAGGCCGGACCCCGATGGCTCGCAACTTCCTGACCCTTGCTGACTTCCTCGCCGAACTGGACGTGCCCAAGTCGACCTTCTTCCGCTGGAAAGCCCTCGGCGAGGCACCTCGCACCTACAAGCTGCCGAACGGGCAGCTCCGCATCCGTCGCACTGACTTCGACGCTTGGCTGTCGAGCCGTGAGGAGCCGCAAGCCGCATGAGCACCTTCGATGTCCGCGTCCACAGCGTGCTGGTCAACAAGCTCGCCAAGGGCGCTTCCTACACCGTCCGGTGGGTCGTTGCTGGGAAGCCGTTCCGGGACACGTTCGCCACTCGGGCGCTGGCCGACAGCTTCCGGTCGAAGCTGGTCGTCGCCCAGCGGGAAGGCGTCGCGTTCGACGAGGCGTGCGGCCTGCCCGAGCCGATGGCTCGCGCCCGCAACGCCCGTTCGTGGTACGACCACGCGATCGCCTACGTCGACGTCAAGTGGCCGCGCGCCTCGGCCAAGCACCGCAAGGGCATCGCCGAGGCACTGGCCACTGTCACGCCCGCGCTCCTGTCGACCAACAGGGGAGTGCCGAGCGACAAGGCCATTCGCGCCGCCCTCTACGGCTGGTCGTTCAACAAGGCCCGCCGTGATGCCGGGGATCCGCCGGCCGAATTGGCGACCACCGTCCGGTGGCTGGAGTCCAACACCGTCGACCTGTCTGCCCTCACCGACGCCGCCCTCATCAGGAAGGCTCTCGACACCATCGCGCTCCGCATGAAGGACGGCGGCGCGGCATCCCCGAGCACCATCGCCCGCAAGCGCGCGGTCTTCTCCGGCGCGCTCAAATACGCGGTCGAGCTGCGGCTACTGGAGGTCCACCCGCTGTCGCTCGTGAGCTGGATCGCCCCGAAGCATGACGACGAGGTCGACCGCAAGGCGGTGGTCAACCCGGCGCAAGCTCGCGCGCTGCTCGCCGCCGTCCGCGAACGCGCGCCCGAACTGGTCGCCTTCTTCGGGTGCATGTACTACGCCGCATTGCGCCCCGAGGAGGTACTGAACCTCCGGGCGGACGAGTACGAACGACCCAAGGTCGAGGGCGGGTGGGGTGTTCTCCACCTCACCGGCTCTACCGTCGCGGTCGGGCACGGATGGGGCGACGAAGACGGCACGATCGAGCGACGCGGACTCAAACACCGCGCGAAGAGCGCGACACGGCCGGTGCCTGCGCCGCCGCCGCTCTGCGTCCTGCTCGACCACCACATCGCCGAGTACAAGCCTGCGTCCGATGGCAGGCTGTTCGTCACCCGGCGCGGCCCCGGCGGTCGCTACGTGCCGACGCTCGGCCAGCCCATCCCGAGCAACTCCTACGGCAAGGCGTGGCGCGACGCGCGGGAGGCCGCACTCACGCCCGCGCAACTCCGGTCCCCGCTGGCGAAGCGTCCCTACGACCTGCGGCACGCTGCCGTATCGCTCTGGCTAAACGCAGGCGTTCCCGCGACGCAGGTCGCAGAGTGGGCAGGTCACAGCGTGCATGTACTCATGCGGGTGTACGCGAAGTGCATCTATGGTCAAGATGAGGCTTCGCGTGCGCGAGTAGAGGCAGCCTTGGGATCGTGAGTTGCGAAGCTGGTCCGCGACGCCGTTGCCGCCGGTTGCCATCTCTTGCCGCCTGTTGCCATTTGTCGCCACCCTTCGCGCGTGTTCGCGTGCAGTCGATAGGCCCTAACGGCTATCGTCTGCGTCATGGCTGACGCAGACGCGGTACTAAGTCGGGGTAACTCGGTGATGTACTGCGGAGCCGAGGCTGGCTAAGTAGCAGTGAGGGGCCGTGGCAGCCACCACGACCCCTCCGACGACCAGCCGCTAGCGTTTGGGACGCAACACCTGAATCACTAGAGCGAGGGCCTGCGCTGAGTGCGCTGCGCCCTCGTTCCCCTTATGGGAGAAGTAGAGGGCGCCGAGTTCGGCTACGCCAAGAGCGATCTGCCAAAGTTCATCCGGCAGGCGCTGCTTGGTCGCCTCGTTCTGGTCTTCCTGATGGCGCGGTTGGTCGTCCTGCGCATCACTGCCCACGCTGCACTCCTTTGGAGTTTCCGGACGGGCCGGATCCCCGGAACACACGGATCGGTGAACCGCGCGGAGTACACCGAGACCCTGCGGAGGGCGCGGCATATACAGCGATGCAGGAGGCACGTTAACCCGCAGTGCAATCTGCGGTCGCGAGGCGCGCCGAGGTTGAGCAGGCAATTCGGACGATCATGATGCGACGTGCCCCGATGGCTGGCGGGTCGCCGACACGTATACGACACGACCAGCGAGATCGAGCGGTCCCGGGTGAGACCCAGTGGGACCAACGAGAGAAGCCCCTCCCCGCTGTTTCAGCAGGTGAGGGGCTTCTTTGTGCCTGTGGTGGCGGGTAGAGGATTCGAACCTCTGTAGCTTTCGCGACGGATTTACAGTCCGCTCCCATTGGCCGCTCGGGCAACCCGCCTGGGCAACCACCGCAGTCTCCCGCGGCAGCGGACATCAGAATAGCCGTACCGCGAACCGCCTCCGCAACCGGGTACGGTCGGCATGTCGCGGGGCTTGACCGTCCCGCAGTAAACATCGATTCGAGCCCAGCCGCAGGAGTCTGATCATGGCAGCCAACCCGTCGTTCGACATCGTGAGCAAGGTCGACCGGCAGGAGGTCGACAACGCTTTCCACCAGGCGGAGAAGGAGCTGAGCACCCGGTTCGACTTCCGGGGCACGGGCACCGCTCTCGCCAAGTCGGGGGAGGCGTTCACCATCACTTCGGAGACCGAGGAGCGCGCCACCGCCGCGCTCGACGTCTTCAAGGAGAAGCTGGTCAAGCGCAACATCTCGCTGAAGTCCCTGGACGCGGGGGAGCCGCGCCAGTCCGGCAAGACCTACAAGATCGACCTGAAGGTCGTCGAGGGCATCGAGACCGACAAGGCGAAGGCGATCAGCAAGAAGATCCGCGACGAGGGCCCGAAGGGCGTGCAGGCGCAGATCCAGGGTGACCAGCTGCGGGTCACCGGCAAGAAGCGTGACGATCTGCAGGCGGTCATCGCCCTGCTCAAGCAGGAGGACTTCGGCGTCGCCCTGCAGTTCACGAACTACCGCTGATCGCCGATTGCCGCTCGCCCCGGTCGTGCGCACCGCAGACTGGGGCGATGGGTACCGCGGTGCTGGGCGGCTTGCTGGGGCTGGCGCTGGTGGCGTTCGGTGCGCGGATCCTGCTCCGGCGCCGCGCACCCGCTCTGATCGAGCGCTCGTTCCGTTCGGCCCGGGAGGCCGGCTGCTATCACCTGCTGTTCGGGCTGGCTGTGCTGCTTTTCGTGGCGGGCGCCCGGCTGCCCGGCGCGCGTTCCGGGCAGGCCACCGCCGTTCTTGCTGTCGCGCTGGTCGGGGTCGCCGTGGTGCGGTTCCGGCCGCGCGGCCGCCGGCGCGACGACGAGTGATCCGGCGTACCGTCGGGGCGGAACCTGCGCGAGGGAGCTTCGATGATCGATCCGGTGGTGGACGAGCAGTGGGTGCGCGCTCACGGTGACGCGGTCCTGGCCGACGTCCGGTGGTACCTCGACGATCGTTCGGGCCGCGCCGCGTACCAGGAGGGTCATCTGCCCGGCGCCGTCTTCATCGACCTGGACACCGCGCTGGCCCGCCCGGCGTCGCCGGCCGAGGGCCGGCATCCGCTGCCGGCTCCGGAGGTTTTCGCGGCCGCGATGGCCGCGGCCGGCATCGACGATCAAACCCCGGTGATTGCGTACGACGACGCGGGCGGAGTGGTCGCCGCGAGGCTGGTGTGGATGCTCCGGGCGATCGGACACGACGCCGCCCTGCTGGACGGTGGCCTGACCGCTTTCGCCGGGGAGTTGACCACCGAGGTGCCGGTGCGCCCACCGGTCTCGTTCACCGCCCGCGACTGGCCCGCCGACCGGCTGGCCTCGCTGGAGGAGGCGGCGAACGGCCCCGCGGTGGTGCTGGACGCCCGTGATCCTGCCCGGTTCCGGGGTGATGCCGAGCCGGTCGACCCGCGTCCCGGTCACATTCCGGGTGCCCGCAATCTGCCCTGCCGGGAGAACGTGGACGCCGACGGCCGTTTCCTGCCGGTCGAGCAGTTGCGCGAGCGGTTCGCCGCGGTCGGCGCCGACGGTACGACGGAGGTCATCTCCTACTGCGGTTCCGGGGTGACCGCCTGCCACAACCTGATCGCCCTGGAGCACGCCGGTCTGGGTGCCGGCCGGCTCTACGCCGGTTCCTGGTCGCAGTACAGCCACACCGACCGCCCGGCCGCCACCGGCGACTGATTCTCAGCCGTTCTCGCGCGCCTGGTCGTCGATCCAGCGCTGGTGTGCCTCCCAGGCTGCCTGTTTGCTGCTGCCGAGGGCTGCCCCGATCTGCGTCCAGGAGGCGCCGGCGAGCCGTGCCGAGCGCACCATGGCCTGCCGGCCGTAACCGACCTTGCGGATCATCACCTCGCCGAGCGCCAGCATCTCCAGGATCTCCGCGAGGTTCAGCTGGGGCGTGCCGGTGTCGGGGCTGACGTTCGTGACGGCATCCCGCATGCGCAGTTCGTTGTATCGGGCGGTGGCGGTGGCGAGGGTGTGCCGTCGCTCCAGTTCCTCCGGGATCGTCATGCAGGCACTGTGTCGTCAGGTTGGCTTGACGTCAAGCTCGCATGACAGCTTGAGCGTGAATTGCCCTCACTTCTCCGGCTAAATCAGGCAGAAAGCTCTCAATTCTTGGGCGTGGAGATGGCCCCGGGACTCAGCCGTTCGGCCATTGTTTGACGAAGCCGCGGTTCGACCCGCCGTCGGACATCCCCAGTCGCACAACAGGTGTGGCAACATCAGGGGACCGATCCGGACATCCACTCGCACACTGGAGCGCATCATGTCTGCAGGAAAGCTGGGCCGCTTCGTCGGTTTGGTTTTTGTGGTCGCCGCTGTGTTCAGTGGGTTCGGTGCGGTCGGGCATGCCGACGCCTCGCGCCCGTCCGCGGCTGTCTACGCCACCCTCGACTTCACCTGGAACTGATTGCCAGACGGCAGGAGGCCGTTCCTACGCCGGCGGACAAGGAGCGCTATGGCCGGCCGTCCACCCGCGCGGCGGCGTTCCGCTGACTATGCCTGGCTGATCACCGGCCCGCTGGCTCTTCTGGCCGTGGTCTGCACGGTCGCCCTGTGGCGCGTCGAGCCGGACTGGTATGAGTCCTGGCCGCTCGGCATCCTCATCCTCGCGCTCTACGTCGTCGCGCAGCTGGCGACGTTCAACATCGTCATCCGGCGCAGCGCGTTCGAGGTCAGCGTCACCGAGGTGCCACTGGTCCTGGCGATCTTCTATCTGCCGCCGGTGATGACCATGCTGGTGGTCACCGGCGCGCTGCTGGCCCGGCAGCTCTCCTCGTCGATCCCGCCGGTCAAGCTCTGGTTCAACGTCGCCGAGGTGGCCGCCTCGATCGGCGTCTCGCTGCTGGTCGTCGAGGCGCTTCCGGACATCCACGGCACCGGCCCGGGCACGTGGGGCGTCATCTTCGTGGCCGTCGCGGTCAACGTGCTGATGCAGGTGGCCTGCCTGGCCAGCGTGATCGGCGTGGTCAACGGCCGGCGCGCCGGGGCCGACGTGCTGCGGGCGAGCGTGTCGAACCAGGTCATCGCCGGGATCAACGTGGCGGTCGGCCTGCTGTTCGTGATCGCGCTCGAGGAGACCAAGTGGTCCGCGGCGCTGCTGGCGGTCCTGGTCGTCTCGTTGATACTGGTTCTGCGCTCCTTCGCCGGCTTCTTCCGGCAGCACCGCACGCTCGCCGACGTCTACGAGCTGACCCAGGCGGTCCGCGACGTCGGGTCGAACAACGCGCTGCCCGACGTCCTGCTCGATCGGGTCCGCTCCCTCATGCGCTCGGAGTACGCGACGCTCTGGCTGGCCCCGCAGGGGCGGTACCCGGAGGTGCTGCTCACCGCCCAGGTGGACAACAAGGGCCTGCTCGACGTCTCGCCGGTGCCCGGCCCGATCCGGGAGTTCACGGTCAAGCAGCAGTCCCCGGTCGCGGTCGGCGCCCACTTCTCCGACACCGAGCACCTGCGCGAGCATCTGCGGACCGCGCGGGTCAAAGACGTGCTGCTGGTCCCGCTGCGCTCCGGGCAGACGACGATCGGCACCCTCGAAGTGATCAACCGGGTGGGGGAGAACCGCACCTTCCGCGACAGTGACGTGCAGGTCCTGGAGACGATCGCGGCCCACGTCGCGGTGGCGGTGGAGAACTCCCGCCTGGTCGACCGGCTGCGCCACGACGCGTACCACGACCGCCTCACCGGCATGCCGAACCGGCGGCGGATCATCGACGCGCTCGCCGAGTCGATGACCGTCCGGGCCGAGGGCGAGGTCGTCGCGGTGATGCTGTTCGACGTCGACGGCCAGCGGAACGTGAACGAGTCGATGGGGCACGCGGCGGGCGACAAGCTGCTCGCCGAGGTGTCCGCCCGGCTGCGCGCGATCGCCGGTTCGGGCGCCCTGGTCGGCCGGATCGGTGGCGACGAGTTCGTGGTCACCCTGCGCGCCGCGAGCATCGAGACGACGATCGAGATCGCCACCCGGATGCGCGAGCGCCTGCGCGGCCCGATGGCGGTGGGCTCACTCACCCTCGACGTGGACACCGCGGTCGGCGTCTCGGTCTATCCCGACCACGGCAGCGACCCGGAAACCCTGCTGCAGCGGGCCGAGCTGGCCGCCAACGCGGCCAAGGTCCTGCCGTACGGTGTGCAGCCCTTCCACCCCGCCCTGGAGTCCCGGGCGGTGCGCCGTCTCGGCATCGCCGCGGACCTGCGACGGGCCCTCGACAACGGGCAGCTGGAGGTCTACTTCCAGCCCAAGGTCACACTGGCCGACCGGCACGTGCTGGGCGTCGAGTGCCTGGCCCGCTGGGTGCACCCGGCGCACGGCGAGGTGGCGCCGGAGGACTTCGTGGCGGTCGCCGAGCACACCGGCCAGCTCGCCCGGCTCACCGAGGTGGTGCTCACCGCCGGCCTGCGCCGGTGCCGGGAGTGGGCGGCCGCCGACCGGCCGCTCTCGGTCGCGGTCAACCTGTCCGCGCGGACCCTGCTCGACTCCCGCTTCCCGGACCTGGTCGAGGAGTTGCTGACCGAGCATCAGGTCGGCCCCGGCCAGCTCACCTTCGAGATCTCCGAGCCGGGCATGCTCAGCGACATCGAGCGCGTGCTGCCCACCCTCTACCGGCTGCGGGACCTGGGCGTGCGGCTCAGCGTCGACGATTTCGGTACGGGCGCGTCCTCCCTGGCCTATCTGCGGCAGTGGCCGGTGCACGAGGTGAAGATCGACGACAGCTTCGTGCAGGGCATGGCGACCGACTCGGGTGATCTCGCCATCGTCCGGGCGGTGATTGGCCTGTCCCGTGAGTTCGGCCTCACCGTGGTCGCCGAGGGTGTGGAGAGCGAGCTCACTCTCGACCTGCTCGAGGAGATGGGCTGCGAGATCGGCCAGGGCTACCTCTTCAGCCGCCCCCTGCCGTACGAGCGGTTGGAGGCCTGGCTGAGCGCTCAAACCGAGCCGGAGTCCACTCCCACCGGCGAGGTCCGCAGGCTCCGGGCGGTCATCTGACCTGCGCTTTCACGGGAAAGGGGGTACTGATTTCACGCCCGCGAACCGGCCGTGTAGTCTTACTTCTGCACGAGCGAGAGATCGCAAGCGCAAGCCCCCTTAGCTCAGTCGGCAGAGCGTCTCCATGGTAAGGAGAAGGTCTACGGTTCGATTCCGTAAGGGGGCTCTACCGGGTTCGTTCCCGCCCTGCCTGGCGTCGGACTTGAGCCTGGCTCGGCGGTGTAGCTCAGATGGCAGAGCAAGCGGCTCATAATCGCTGTGTCGCCGGTTCAAGTCCGGCCACCGCTACTTTCCGTGGACCCCACCCGGGGTGCCACTTTGCAGAACGACCCACCAAGCGTCTACGCTGGTTCGTCGTCAGTTAGAACCCCGTTAGCAGGAAGGCACCCCGCCGTGGCCAAGGCGACCGACGTCCGTCCGAAGATCACCCTGGCGTGCACGGAGTGCAAGGACCGGAACTACATCACCAAGAAGAACCGGCGTAACGACCCGGACCGGATTGAGCTGAAGAAGTTCTGCCCCCGCGACGGGAAGCACACCCTGCACCGCGAGACGCGCTGAGCGTTCGCAACAAAAGATCTTCCCTGCGCCGTCCGGATGGATTCCGGGCGGCGCAGAGTAGTTTGTGGGCATGCCTCTGGACCAATCGTTTGTGGGCCGCAGCTGGCCGCCCACCGAGCCCTATCTCGTCGGCCGCGAGAAGATCCGTGAGTTCGCCCGGGCGATCGGCGCCACCGACGCGGAGTACCACGATCCGGAGGCGGCCCGGGCCCTCGGTTACGCCGATGTGGTGGCCCCGCCCACCTTCCCGGTGGCGATCACCATGGCGGCCAGCCGGCAGATCGTGAACGATCCCGCGCTCGGCCTGGACTACAGCCGGGTCGTGCACGGCGACCAGAGGTTCGCCTACGCCCGGCCGGTCGTCGCCGGTGACGCCCTGGTCTGTGTGAACACGGTGGACGAGATCACCAGCCGGGGCGGGCACGACTTCCTCACCACCCGGACGGACGTGACGACCGAGGCCGGCGAGCCGGTCGTCACTGTGTGGTCGAAGCTGGTCCAGCGCGGCGAGGAGGCGTAAATGGGCGACGTTCTGGAGCCGCAGACCTTCCGGGTGACCCGGGCCGATCTGGTCCGCTACGCGGGCGCCTCGGGTGACTTCAACCCGATCCACTGGAGCGACCGGATCGCCACCAGCGTCGGTCTGCCCGGTGTCATCGCGCACGGCATGTTCACGATGGCTCTGGTCGGCCGTGCGGTGACGACGTGGGCCGGCGCCGCGGACGCGGTTGTCGAGTTCAGCGTGCGGTTCAGCCGCCCGGTTCCGGTGCCGGACACGGACGAGGGCACCGAGGTCGTCGTCACCGCGACGGTGAAGGAAGTCACCGAGGACGGACACACTCGGCTGAGCCTCACTGCGACGTGCAACGGCGACAAGGTACTGTCCATGGCACAGGCGCTTGTCAGGAAGCGGTAGCCCGGGTTGGGAGAACGCCGGGCGTACCCGTACACTGGTGCGCCGTGGGGCTCTGAGTCGTCATAGGCGCAGGTCCCGCAAAGGGGTGTAGCTCAATTGGCAGAGCAGCGGTCTCCAAAACCGCAGGCTGCAGGTTCAAGTCCTGTCACCCCTGCGCAATCCTCCTCGACGTGCCCGCCCGGTGCGCGGTTCGCACAACTTCCGCGTCCGGTCGAGCCCTGACGGGACCATCAACACCACCGACGACGGAAGTAGGGCGAAGTGGCCGAGAAGGACCGGCCCGGTGACGACGTCCCGGGCGACGACGAGGTGCTCGCCGACGCCGCCGCCGGCGGTGACGTGCCTGATGACGAGACCGACGACGCGCTGGTGAGCCGTGGCGGCGGGACCGCCGTCGCCGAGCGCACCACGGACGAGAGCCCGAAGGCCAGGAAGTCGGGCCGTCGTGGCGGTCCCTTCGGCCGGATCGGCGGCTTCTTCCGCGAGGTCGTCAGCGAGCTCCGCAAGGTCATCTGGCCGACGCGCCGTGAGCTGCTGACCTACACCAGCGTCGTGATCGTGTTCGTCGTGGTGGTGACGACTCTCGTGGTGTCGCTGGACTACGGGTTCGGCAAGGCCATCCTCTGGGCGCTCGGCGACTAGTCCGGCCCCGGGCCACCTGAAGAGACTTATCTGGAAGTGAGCGAGCGTGCCTGAGTACGACGACGAGACCGCGCAGTCTGCTGACGAGCAGTCGTCGCCGGACATCGACGAGTCGGTGGAGACGGTCGACGTCCCGGCCGTGGCCCAGGCGCCCGAGGCTGACGAGGACTACGACCCGGTCAAGGAGCTCCGCCAGAAGCTGCGCTACGCGCCCGGCGACTGGTACGTGGTGCACTCCTACGCCGGTTACGAGAACAAGGTCAAGACCAACCTCGAGACCCGGATCACCAGCCTCGACATGGAGGACTTCATCTTCCAGGTCGAGGTGCCGACCCGCGAAGAGGTCGAGGTCAAGAACGGCAAGCGCAACCAGGTGCAGGCCAAGGTCTTCCCCGGCTACATCCTGGTCCGCATGGACCTGACCCCGGAGTCCTACTCCTGCGTGCGCAACACGCCCGGTGTGACCGGCTTCGTGGGCGCCACCGACCGGGTCGACCGGCCGGCCCCGCTCTCGCTCGACGAGGTGCTGAAGTGGCTGGCCCCGGCCGTCCAGGCCGAGGAGAAGAAGCCGAAGGCCGAGGTCAAGGTTCTGGACTTCGAGGTGGGCGACTCGGTCACGGTCACCGACGGCGCGTTCGCCTCGCTGCCGGCCTCGATCAGCGAGATCAACGCCGACCAGCAGAAGCTCAAGGTCCTGGTTTCGATCTTCGGTCGGGAGACCCCGGTCGAGCTGAACTTCAACCAGGTCACCAAGATCTGATCGCCGGATCGCCGGCGATTCACGTGGGAGGGGCCGCGCTCGGCGGCCCCGCCAACTACCACAGGAGTAATTGAGAAATGGCACAGCGCAGCAAGGGCTACCGCAAGGCGGCCGAGCAGATCGACGCGTCGAAGCTCTACGAGCCGGCCGAGGCGATCAAGCTCGTCAAGGAGACCAACCCGGTCAAGTTCGACGCCACCGTCGAGGTCGCGATGCGTCTCGGTGTCGACCCGCGTAAGGCCGACCAGATGGTCCGCGGCACCGTCAACCTGCCGCACGGCACCGGTAAGACCGCCCGCGTGATCGTCTTCGCCCAGGGCGCGAAGGCTGAGGAGGCCGTCGCGGCCGGCGCCGACGAGGTCGGCACCGACGAGCTCGTCGCCCGCATCCAGGGTGGCTGGCTGGACTTCGACGCCGCGATCGCGACGCCGGACCAGATGGCCAAGATCGGCCGGATCGCCCGGATCCTCGGCCCGCGTGGCCTCATGCCGAACCCGAAGACCGGCACCGTCACCATGGACGTGACCAAGGCCGTCAACGAGATCAAGGGCGGCAAGATCACCTTCCGGGTGGACAAGCACTCCAACCTGCACCTGATCATCGGCAAGGCGTCCTTCTCGCCGGAGCAGCTGGTCGACAACTACGCCGCGGTGCTCGACGAGGTCCTGCGGGCCAAGCCGTCCGCCGCCAAGGGCAAGTACCTGAAGAAGGTCACCGTCGCCACCACGATGGGCCCCGGCGTTCCGGTCGACCCGAACGTCCAGAAGAACCTGCACGGCACCGAGGCCTGACGGTCCGGTAAGTAACGTCGAAGGCCCCCGGGGACAACCCCGGGGGCCTTCTCTGTGGGAGGCTTCCGGCCGTGCGTCTCGATGCGATCTGGTTCCGGTACGCCCGCCGCGCCGGCTGGACCCTGCGCGACGTCGACGCCCGTGTCGATCCCGGGCAGACCGTCGTGGTGCTGGGCCCCAACGGCGCCGGCAAGTCGACACTGCTCCAGCTGGCCGCCGGTGTGCTGCGGCCGAGCCGCGGCGCGGTCCGCGACCGGCCGCCCGTCGTCGGCTGGGTGCCCGAGCGTTTCCCGGCCGCGCAGCCCTTCACCACCGCCGGCTACCTGCGGGACATGGCCGCTCTGCGGGACCTGCCGGCGACCACCGCGGACCACTGGATCGAGCGCCTCGGCCTGGCCGCCCACGCCGGCACCCCGCTGGCCGACCTCTCCAAGGGCACCGCGCAGAAGGTCGGCCTCGCCCAGGCGCTGCTCGCTCCGCCCGGCCTGCTCGTTCTGGACGAGCCCTGGGAGGGCCTGGACGCCGCCTCCCGCGGACTGATCCCGGAGATCGTCTCCGAGGTCACCGCAGCCGGGGGAGCGGTCCTGGTGAGCGACCACCGCGGCGAGATCGCCAACCTGCCCGGCGCGGTGCACTGGACGGTCACCGGCGGCACGCTGCAGCTCACCCCGGTTCCCGTCCCGGTCGCCGCGCACGCCGCTGCCGCGCCGCAGCCGCACGCCGCCGAGACCCCCGTACCCCGGCGCGCCCTCGACCCAACCGCCGACGAGGTCATCGTCGAGGTCGTCGTGCGGCGGCACGAGGCCGCCGACGCGGTGGTCCGGCTGCGTGCCTCCGGTCACCGTGTCTGCGGGGTACGCGAGAAGGACCCCACCCCAGAGGTACGGGCCGAGCGCACCGAATCGGAGGAGCGATGACCGCCCTGGTCCGGATGCGCGTGGCCGGCTTCGTGCGCAGTGGCCGCGTGCTGGCGCCCCTGATCACCGTCCTGGCGATCCTGTCGGTCCTCTACGGCGGCGGCCCCTCCTCCGCCGCGGCCGCCTACGGCTACTCCGCCGTCATGCTCTTCCCGGTTCTGGCCTGGCTCACCAAGCTGGTGCTGGACGCCGAGCCCGACGTCCAGCGCCAGCTCGCCCGGCTGACGGTGGGCCCGGTCCGGGAGGCCACGGCCGGGCTGCTGGCCGCCGGAATCCTCGGCGCCGGCGTCTGCCTGCTCGCGATGCTGGCCCCGGTGCCGTTCGGCGCCATCACGGGCCCGCGCATCGGGATCGGCGTGCTGCTGGGTGTTCTCGCTCACGTGCTGGCCCTGCTCGCCGCGCTGGCGCTGGGCGCGCTCGCCGGCCGCCCGGTGACCCGGCGGGTGCTCCCCGGGGTGGCCGTCCTGGTCACCGGTTCGGTGCTGGTGATCGTGCTCGGCCTGCGCGGTTCGATCGCTCCGTGGCTGGTCCCGCCGGTGATGGCGACCGCCCGGGCGCTGAGCGACGGCACCGCGCCGCCGCCCGGCACCCTGGCCGGGCTGGTCACCTGGACCCTCGCCTGGTGTGCCGCCACGCTCGCCGGTTACGCCGTTCTGCGCCGGGCTCGCGCGTAGCGGACAACCGCACCCGGGGGACAGGACGACCCCGATTTGGTTTTCGCCCGCTGCCCCGCGTACTCTGGCTTCTCGAAGTTCCACCCATAGACCGCTGGTCGCCGCAGCGACCGTCGTCAGACGGACGTCGCGGCCGAAGGTCCCGCAGAGAGCGGGCGACCTGCGCAGGGAGAACGGTTCGTGATTTCGGCCCGCCTTCGCGCGTGCCTGAGTTCGCCCCGTGCCCTGCGCCGGGGCGTTTTGCTTTGTGCGGACCCTCATCGCCAGTGGCTGAGCACTGAGAGAGGAGGGACATGGCGGACAAGCCGGTCCGGGCCGACAAGGCTTCGGCTGTTGACGAGCTCACGGAGCACTTCCGTGGCTCTGCGGCCACCGTGTTGACCGAATACCGCGGCCTCACCGTGAAGGAGCTCACTGAGCTCCGGCGCTCGCTGGGTAGCGAGGCCAAGTACACGGTCGCCAAGAACACGCTCGCGAAGCGTGCGGCGACCGACGCGGGTATCGAGGGCCTCGACACGCTGTTCACCGGTCCTACCGCGCTCGCCTTCGTGAAGGGTGATGTGGTCGAGGCGGCCAAGGGCCTTCGTGCCTTCGCCAAGGCCCACCCCGTTCTCGTCATCAAGGGCGGTGTCTTCGAGGGCAAGGCTCTCACGGCGGACGAGGTCAACAAGCTTGCTGACCTCGAGTCCCGTGAGGTGCTGCTGGCCAAGCTGGCCGGCGCCATGAAGGGCAACCTGACCAAGGCGGCCGGCCTGTTCCAGGCCCCGCTCGCTCAGGTGGCTCGCCTCGGGGCGGCCCTGCAGGAGAAGCGCGAAAAGGAAGGTTCCGCCGAGGCCTGATCGGCCGCGGAACCATCACGCACGTTCTAGTTCAAAAGCTACGAAAGGTTGCCAGACATGGCGAAGCTCAGCACCGAAGAGCTGCTCGGCGCGTTCAAGGAGATGACGCTGATCGAGCTCTCCGAGTTCGTGAAGCAGTTCGAGGAGACCTTCGAGGTCACCGCCGCTGCCCCGGTTGCGATCGCGGCCGGCCCGGCTGCCGGTGGCGCTGCCGCCGAGGCCGCGGTTGAGCAGGACTCGTTCGACGTCGTTCTGGAGAGCGACGGCGGCAAGAAGATCCAGGTCATCAAGGTCGTGCGTGAGCTGACCGGCCTGGGCCTCAAGGAGGCCAAGGACGCCGTTGAGGGTGCCCCGAAGGCCATCCTCGAGGGTGTCAACAAGGAGAAGGCCGAGGCTGCCAAGGCCAAGCTCGAGGGCGAGGGCGCCAAGGTCACCCTCAAGTGATCTAACGCTCTACAGCGTTTCTCGTCGATGGCGGGGATCCGGAACGGATCCCCGCCATCGGTGTTCCCGCAGGTCATGCGCCCACAACTCTAAGGGTGGCAAAGCCTGCCAAAGCTCATGATTCATGCGTTAAGGTCCCTTTGGTGCGCCGGCCGGATGACCGCGGCAGTCCGACCCGCGGCACAGCCCTTGACTGAGTGTCCGCTGACAGGCACGCTGACATCAGCAAGTTTCCGCGCTTGCGACAGCCGCGCTGTGGGTAATCGGTGTTGAGCCGATCCTGCGGACCGGCACCCGAGAGAGAGTTGCCGCGTTTCTGAGCGGCCCCGCCACCGGCGTTGACCATGAATGCGCAGGTCAACAACGGCGGGGACACGTTCCGCGAGCCATCTCAGGGTGTGGGCTGGACAGCGGTTAGCCGAGCGGCTACACTGCTAGTTTGCGCTGCCTTCTGTCTTGATGCCTGTCGGGATATCCATGTGGATAACTTCCCGGGGGCTCATTGGAGTGCACGCAGACCAGTTGCATCAGCAACTCAGCCGCATAGCAGCACCGGTCCTCGGAAGGACGCATCTTGGCAGCTTCCCGCCCTGCGAAGACCAGCCGTACGTCGAGCGCTTACGCACCCCGCCGGGTCTCTTTCGGCAGGATCACCGAGCAGCTAGAGGTCCCCAACCTTCTCGCCCTCCAGACGGAGTCCTTCGACTGGCTGGTCGGCAATGAGGCTTGGCAGGCCCGGACGACGGACGACCCGCACGCCCACTCGGGCCTCGCAGAGATCCTCGAAGAGATCAGTCCCATTGAGGACTTCTCCGGCACTATGTCGCTGTCCTTCTCGTCTCCGCGATTCGACGAGGTCAAGGCCTCGATCGAGGAGTGCAAGGAGAAGGACCTGACTTACTGCGCTCCGCTGTTCGTGACCGCGGAATTCACCAACAACACGACTGGCGAGATCAAGAGCCAGACCGTGTTCATGGGTGACTTCCCGATGATGACCCCCAAGGGGACGTTCGTCATCAACGGCACCGAGCGCGTCGTGGTGAGCCAGCTCGTCCGGTCGCCGGGCGTGTACTTCACCAAGGAGCCGGACAAGACCTCCGACCGCGACCTCACCAGCGTCAAGGTCATCCCGAGCCGGGGTGCCTGGCTGGAGTTCGACATCGACAAGCGCGACACGGTCGGTGTCCGCATCGACCGCAAGCGCCGGCAGGCCGTCACCGTCCTGCTCAAGGCGATCGGCTGGTCGGCGGACCAGATCCGTGAGCGGTTCGGCTGGTCCGAGCTGCTCATGACGACGCTGGAGAAGGACCACATCGCCGGGCAGGACGAAGCCCTGCTCGACATCTACCGCAAGCTGCGCCCGGGCGAGCCCCCCACCCGGGAGAACGCGCAGACCCTGCTCGACAACCTCTTCTTCAACCCGAAGCGGTATGACGTCGCCAAGGTCGGCCGGTACAAGTTCAACAAGAAGCTCGAGATCGACGTCCCGATCGTTCGGGGCACGCTGACCGAGGAAGACGTCGTCAAGACCGTGGAGTACCTCTGCCGGCTGCACGCCGGTGAGGAGGGCTACGAGGCCGACGACATCGACCACTTCGGCAACCGCCGTCTGCGGACGGTCGGCGAGCTCATCCAGAACCAGGTCCGCGTTGGCCTGTCCCGGATGGAGCGCGTCGTCCGTGAGCGCATGACGACGCAGGACGTCGAGGCGATCACGCCGCAGACCCTGATCAACATCCGCCCGGTGGTGGCGGCGATCAAGGAGTTCTTCGGTACGTCGCAGCTGTCGCAGTTCATGGACCAGACCAACCCGCTGGCGGGCCTGACCCACCGGCGGCGGCTGAGCGCGCTCGGCCCCGGTGGTCTGAGCCGTGAGCGGGCCGGCTTCGAGGTCCGTGACGTGCACCCGTCCCACTACGGCCGGATGTGCCCGATCGAGACCCCCGAGGGTCCGAACATCGGTCTGATCGGTGCTCTCTCGACGTTCGCGCGGGTCAACCCGTTCGGCTTCATCGAGACGCCGTACCGGAAGGTCGAGAACGGTGTCGTCACCGACGAGGTGCACTACCTCACGGCCGACGAGGAAGACCGCTTCATCAAGGCCCAGGCGAACGCCGTGCTCTCCAGCGACGGCACCTTCGCCGAGGACCGCGTCCTGGTCCGCCGGAAGGGCGGTGAGGTCGACTACGTGCCCGGTGGCGAGGTCGACTACATGGACGTGTCGCCGCGGCAGATGACCTCGGTCGCGACCGCGATGATCCCCTTCCTCGAGCACGACGACGCCAACCGTGCCCTCATGGGCGCGAACATGCAGCGTCAGGCCGTGCCGCTGGTCAAGGCGGAGGCCCCGCTGGTCGGTACCGGCATGGAGTACCGCGCTGCCGTCGACGCCGGTGACGTGGTCGTCGCCGAGGTCGCGGGTGTGGTCGAGGACCTGTGCGCCGACTACGTGACGGTGCACCAGGACGACGGCCACCGCCGGACCTACCTGCTGCACAAGTTCCGCCGCAGCAACGCCGGCTCCTGCGTCAACCAGAAGCCCGTCGTCTTCGAGGGCGACCGGGTCGAGGCCGGCCAGGTCATCGCCGACGGTCCCTGCACCGACGAGGGCGAGATGGCTCTCGGGCGCAACCTGCTGGTGGCGTTCATGTGCTGGGAGGGTCACAACTACGAGGACGCGATCATCCTGTCGCAGCGCCTCGTCCAGCAGGACGTCCTCACCTCGATCCACATCGAGGAGCACGAGGTCGACGCCCGTGACACCAAGCTCGGCCCGGAAGAGATCACCCGCGACATCCCCAACGTCAGCGAGGAAATGCTCGCCGACCTGGACGAGCGCGGCATCATCCGGATCGGCGCCGAGGTCGTCCCCGGCGACATCCTGGTCGGCAAGGTCACCCCGAAGGGCGAGACCGAGCTGACCCCGGAGGAGCGCCTGCTGCGCGCCATCTTCGGTGAGAAGGCCCGGGAGGTCCGGGACACCTCGCTGAAGGTTCCGCACGGCGAGACCGGCACCGTCATCGGCGTCCGGACGTTCTCCCGCGAGGACGGCGACGAGCTGCCCCCGGGTGTGAACGAGCTGGTCCGGGTCTACGTGGCCCAGAAGCGGAAGATCCAGGACGGCGACAAGCTCGCCGGCCGGCACGGCAACAAGGGCGTCATCTCCAAGATCCTGCCGGTCGAGGACATGCCGTTCCTCGAGGACGGCACCCCGGTCGACATCGTGCTCAACCCGCTCGGTGTGCCGTCGCGTATGAACATCGGCCAGGTTCTGGAGACCCACCTCGGGTGGATCGCCAAGACCGGCTGGTCGGTGGACGGCGACGACGAGGACTGGAAGCGTCAGCTGCGGGCGATCGAGGCTCACGAGTCTCCCGCCGACAGCAACGTCGCGACCCCGGTCTTCGACGGCGCTCAGGAAGAAGAGATCAAGGGCCTGCTCGAGTCGACGCTGGTCAACCGCGACGGTAAGCGGCTGGTCAACGGCGACGGCAAGGCGCAGCTCTTCGACGGTCGCTCCGGTGAGCCTCTGCCGGACCCGATCTCGGTCGGCTACGTCTACATCCTCAAGCTGAACCACCTGGTCGACGACAAGATCCACGCTCGGTCGACCGGCCCGTACTCGATGATCACCCAGCAGCCGCTCGGTGGTAAGGCGCAGTTCGGTGGCCAGCGGTTCGGCGAGATGGAGTGCTGGGCCATGCAGGCCTACGGGGCGGCGTACGCCCTGCAGGAGCTGCTCACCATCAAGTCCGATGACGTCTTGGGCCGAGTGAAGGTCTACGAGGCCATCGTCAAGGGCGAGAACATCCCGGAGCCGGGAATCCCGGAGTCCTTCAAGGTGCTCCTCAAGGAGCTGCAGTCGCTGTGCCTGAACGTCGAGGTGCTCTCCAGCGACGGTGTGGCCCTGGAGATGCGCGAGACGGACGACGAGGTCTTCCGGGCCGCGGAGGAACTCGGCATCGACCTGTCCCGGCGCCCGAACGAGGGCGTCAGCAGCGTCGAAGAGATCTGACGGAAAGCGTCCCCGGTCCGTGTTCAGGCGACTGAGCACGGCCGGGGACGCTCCCGCCGGCCTTGAATTCACCCGAGCAACGAAACACGAGGGATAGACCAAGTGCTCGACGTCAACTTCTTCGACGAGTTGCGTATCGGCCTTGCTACCGCTGACGACATCCGGCAGTGGTCGCACGGCGAGGTCAAGAAGCCCGAGACGATCAACTACCGCACCCTCAAGCCCGAGAAGGACGGACTCTTCTGCGAGAAGATCTTCGGTCCGCAGCGGGACTGGGAGTGCTACTGCGGCAAGTACAAGCGGGTCCGGTTCAAGGGCATCATCTGTGAGCGCTGCGGCGTCGAGGTGACCCGGTCCAAGGTCCGCCGTGAGCGGATGGGTCACATCGAGCTGGCCGCGTCGGTCACGCACATCTGGTACTTCAAGGGTGTGCCGAGCCGCCTCGGTTACCTGCTCGACCTTGCCCCCAAGGACCTCGAGAAGATCATCTACTTCGCCTCGTACGTGGTGACGAGCGTGGACGCCGAGGCGCGTCACCGCGACATGTCCACCATCGAGAACGAGATCTTCGCCGAGAAGCGCCAGGCCGAGAACGGCCGGGACTCCGAGATCGAGAAGCGCGCCGCCAAGCTGGAGCAGGACCTGGCCGAGCTTGAGGCCGAGGGTGCCAAGGCCGACGTGCGCCGCAAGGTCAAGGAAGCCGGCGAGCGCGAGATGCGCCAGATCCGGGACAAGGCCCAGCGCGAGATCGACCGCCTCGACGAGGTGCTCGACACCTTCCGCAAGCTCGACAGCAAGCAGCTGGTCACCGACGAGCTGCTCTACCGCGAGCTGCGCGACCGCTTCGGTGAGTACTTCACCGGCGGCATGGGTGCCGAGGCCATCAAGGCGCTGCTCGAGAACATGGACCTGGACGCCGAGGCGGAGAACCTTCGGGAGATCATCCGCACCGGTAAGGGCCAGCGGAAGATCCGGGCGCTCAAGCGGCTCAAGGTCGTCGCGGCGTTCCTGAACACCCGCAACTCGCCGCTCGGCATGGTCCTGGACTGCGTCCCGGTCATCCCGCCGGACCTGCGCCCGATGGTGCAGCTCGACGGTGGCCGCTTCGCCACCTCCGACCTGAACGACCTGTACCGCCGGGTCATCAACCGGAACAACCGGTTGAAGCGACTGATCGACCTGGGCGCGCCCGAGATCATCGTGAACAACGAGAAGCGGATGCTGCAGGAGGCCGTCGACGCGCTGTTCGACAACGGCCGCCGCGGCCGGCCGGTCACCGGCCCGGGTAACCGCCCGCTGAAGTCGCTGTCCGACATGCTCAAGGGCAAGCAGGGCCGGTTCCGTCAGAACCTGCTCGGCAAGCGGGTCGACTACTCCGGTCGTTCCGTCATCGTCGTCGGCCCCCGGCTCAAGCTGCACCAGTGCGGCCTGCCGAAGCAGATGGCGCTGGAGCTGTTCAAGCCGTTCGTGATGAAGCGCCTGGTCGACCTGAACCACGCGCAGAACATCAAGTCCGCCAAGCGGATGGTCGAGCGGCAGCGTCCGGTCGTGTGGGACGTCCTCGAAGAGGTCATCTCCGAGCACCCGGTTCTGCTGAACCGTGCTCCGACCCTGCACCGTCTGGGTATCCAGGCCTTCGAGCCGCAGCTGGTCGAGGGCAAGGCGATCCAGATCCACCCGCTCGTCTGCACCGCGTTCAACGCGGACTTCGACGGTGACCAGATGGCGGTCCACGTGCCGCTGTCGGCCGAGGCGCAGGCCGAGGCCCGGATCCTGATGCTGTCGTCGAACAACATCCTCAAGCCGGCCGACGGCAAGCCGGTCACCATGCCCACCCAGGACATGGTCATCGGTCTGTACCACCTGACCCACCTCACGCCCGGTGCCAAGGGCGAGGGCCGGGTGTTCAGCTCGGACGCCGAGGCGCGGATGGCGTACGACAACGGTGAGCTGCACCTGCAGGCTCCGATCAAGGTCCGGCTCCGCGAGGTCGTCGGGGTGGACAACGGCGCCAAGGGCGAGCCGTGGATCGCGCCGGAGGACTGGACCGAGGGCGACCCGGTCTCGGTCGAGACCACCCTGGGCCGCGTCATCTTCAACGAGACGCTGCCCCCGGGCTACCGGTACGTGAACTACGAGATCCGCAAGGGTCAGCTGTCGGCGATCGTCAACGACCTCGCCGAGCGCTTCCCGAAGGTCGCCCTGGCCGCGACCCTGGACGCGCTCAAGGAGGCCGGCTTCCACTGGGCCACCTGGTCCGGTGTGACGATCGGCATGGGCGACGTCATCGGCCCGCCGCGCAAGCCCGAGATCCTGGCTCGCTACCAGGTCGAGGCGGACCGCATCGACAAGCAGTACCAGCGTGGTCTGATGACCGCCGAGGAGCGTCGCGGCGAGCTCATCGAGATCTGGACCAAGGCGACCAACGAGATCTCCAAGGAGATGGAGACCGCGCTGCCGCAGGAGAACCCGCTCTGGGTGATGATCAACTCCGGCGCTCGCGGTAACCTCCTCCAGCTCCGGCAGATCGCCGCGATCCGTGGTCTGGTGGCCAACCCCAAGGGTGAGATCATCCCGCGGCCGATCACCTCGTCGTACCGCGAGGGTCTGACCGTGCTGGAGTACTTCATCTCCACGCACGGTGCTCGTAAGGGTCTGGCCGACACCGCGCTGCGTACCGCCGACTCGGGTTACCTGACCCGGCGTCTGGTGGACGTCTCGCAGGACGTCATCATCCGCGAGGAGGACTGCGGCACCGAGCGCGCGATCCCGATGGCGGTCGGCGAGCGCGAGCCGGACGGCACCCTGGTCGTGCACACGCACGCCGAGACCGGTGTGCACGCCCGTACGCTGGCCGACGACATCACCGACAGCGCCGGCAACCTGGTCGTCGCCCGCGGTTCGGACCTCAACTCGATCCTGGTCGACAAGCTCGTCGCCGCCGGTGTCGAGAACGTCCGGGTGCGCAGCGTCCTGACCTGTGAGTCGAAGCTGGGTGTCTGCGCGGCCTGCTACGGCCGTTCGCTGCCGACCGGCAAGTCGGTCGACATCGGCGAGGCCGTCGGCATCATCGCGGCCCAGTCCATCGGTGAGCCCGGTACGCAGCTGACGATGCGTACCTTCCACACCGGTGGTGTCGCGGGTGAGGACATCACCCAGGGTCTCCCGCGTGTTCAGGAGATCTTCGAGGCCCGGGTGCCGAAGGGTAAGGCGCCCATCGCCGACACCCCCGGCCGCATCCGGATCGAGGACGGCGAGCGTTCGCGCAAGATCGTCGTCATCCCGGACGACGGCAGCGACGAGATCGTGTACGACAAGATCTCGAAGCGGGTCAAGCTCCGCGCCCACGACGGCGACCACGTCAACGTCGGCGAGAAGCTCACCGAGGGCACCATCGACCCGCACGAGCTGCTGCGCATCATGGGCCCGCGCGCGGTCCAGGTCCACCTGACCAGTGAGGTCCAGGAGGTCTACCGCTCGCAGGGTGTGCTCATCCACGACAAGCACATCGAGATCATCATCCGCCAGATGCTCAAGCGGGTGACGGTCATCGACTCCGGCGCGACCGAGTTCCTGCCGGGTGTGCTGGTCGACCGGGCGCTCTTCGAGTCGGAGAACCGCCGGCTCGTGGGCGAGGGTGGCGAGCCCGCCGCCGGTCGTCCGGTGCTGATGGGTATCACCAAGGCCTCGCTGGCGACGGACTCCTGGCTCTCGGCGGCCTCCTTCCAGGAGACCACCCGGGTGCTCACCGACGCTGCGATCAACTCGCGCAGCGACTCGCTGGTGGGCCTCAAGGAGAACGTCATCATCGGTAAGCTCATCCCGGCCGGTACCGGTATCTCCAAGTACCGCAACATCCGGGTCGAGCCGACCGAGGAGGCCAAGGCGAAGGTGTACTCGATGACCGGGTACCCGGAGACCGACTACGGCTTCGGGCCGGCCAGCGGGCAGGCTGTGCCGCTGGACGACTTCGACTTCGGGTCGTACCGCTAAGGGTTTGTTTCTGATGGGGCGGTCGCGCATGGCGCGGCCGCCCCGTCGGCGTCTCCAGGCGCGCCGGGCCGCGCTCCTAGAATGGTCGGGTGACGCTACCTGCGGTGCCCACCCGCCATCCGATGGATCCGGAGCCGGTGCCGGCCACGAAGGCCCGTGCGGTCTTCGCGCTCGGCCTCGTGGGGTTGCTCACGGGTGTCTTCCTGGGCGGCGTGATTCCCGCCACGCTGGCGCTCGTGCTGGCCCGGCAGAGCCACCGCGAGGCCTACGCCGCGGGCGGCTATCTGACCGGATCCGTCTGGCTGCGCCGCGGCCGCCGGCTCGCCTGGACCGGGCTGGTGGTGGCGCTGACTTCGCTGGTGGTGGCGGTGATCGCCGGTCTGCTGCACCTGGCGACCGTTCCCGGCGGTCAGGACTTCGCACCCGGCACGGACTGATCGGGCCCGGTCCAGGCCGCCACAGCCGGGCTGCGCGCCGGCTCGTACGGGTGACATGCTTTCCGTATGACCCAGTACCCGGGGACCGCCTACCCGCCGCCTCCGCACCAGCCGGGCGGTCATCCCGGTCAGGTGCCCCCGCCGCCCCCGCACTTCGGCCCCCCGTCGCCGTACGCGGCTCCTCAGCACTTCGTGCCCCCACCCACCACCAGCTGGGAGCTGGAGCGGGTGGACGCGGTCGGCGGCACCGAGTTCGGCCTGGCGCAGCTGCGCGTGCCGCCGATCACGTCCGGGCTGGCGATCGGCTCGCTGGTGGCCGGCATCGGCACCATCCTGGTGTCCTTCCTGGCCGGTTGTTTCGGCACGATCGGCGCCGGTGAGGACTGGGGCGCCGTGGTCACCGGGGCCTTCACCCTGCTGTGCGTGCTCGCCGGCGGGGGCGCGATCACGGCCGGTGTGATCGCGTTGCGGCAGATCCGCCGCTCCGGCCAGACCGGCCGGGTGCGTTTCACCGGCCGGGGTCTGGGCATCGCTGGAATCGTGTGTGGCGGCATCGGTGCGGGAATCGGTGTGCTGGCGTTGTTGTTGGGATTGTTGTTGCAGCCGTCCTGATCGGCCTCGGTCGCGGGCGCCTCGGCAGTGGGATCCGGCACCGCGGCGATGCCGCGCCGGACCACCCGGTACACTGGTATACGGAGATGTCCATCGTGGGAGCCTGGGCTCATTTTGACCTGGGTGCTTAGGGTGGGTACTCTTTCCCCTCGTGCCCGGGCTCGCCCGGGCAACTCGTGCGTGCACCCGAATCGGACGGTACGACGGGTATCGCGGCACGACGGGTTCAGGGTCAGGCCCTGACACAGATACAAGACCCGAAGCGCGTGATCATCACGCGCGGCGGGACCGTGAGCCGGACGACACGCCCGACCGCGGGTGCGGGAGCCTCCCTCCGGGGAGGGGACAGCACACAGAGGCAGAAATACTCGGTGCGGCCGTAAAACTAGGAAGCGGCCGAAGGGAGCGGAGAAACCCGGTGCCCACGATCCAGCAGCTGGTCCGTAAGGGCCGCCAGGCGAAGACGAGCAAGACGAAGACGCCGGCGCTGAAGGGAAGCCCTCAGCGGCGCGGCGTGTGCACGCGCGTGTACACCACTACCCCCAAGAAGCCGAACTCTGCGCTGCGCAAGGTCGCTCGTGTGAAGCTGAGCAGCCAGATCGAGGTCACGGCGTACATCCCCGGCGTTGGTCACAACCTCCAGGAGCACTCGATCGTGCTCGTGCGTGGCGGTCGTGTGAAGGACCTCCCGGGCGTTCGCTACAAGATCGTCCGCGGCTCGCTGGACACCCAGGGTGTCCGGAACCGCAAGCAGGCCCGCAGCCGTTACGGCGCGAAGAAGGAGAAGAGCTGACATGCCGCGTAAGGGACCCGCTCCGCGCCACCCTGTGGTCGCAGACCCGGTGTACAACTCCCCGCTGGTAACGCAGCTGGTCAACAAGATCCTCATCGGCGGAAAGCGTCAGCTCGCCGAGCGCATCGTGTACGGCGCCCTCGAGGGCTGCCGCGAGAAGAGCGGCACCGACCCGGTGGTCATCCTCAAGCGCGCGATGGACAACGTGAAGCCGACCCTCGAGGTCCGCAGCCGCCGTGTCGGTGGCGCGACCTACCAGGTGCCGGTCGAGGTCCGTACCCCGCGGCAGACCACTCTCGGCCTCCGCTGGCTGGTCCAGTACTCCAAGGCCCGCCGCGAGAAGACCATGATCGAGCGCCTCCAGAACGAGCTGCTCGACGCCAGCAACGGCCTCGGTGCCGCCGTCAAGCGGCGCGAGGACACCCACAAGATGGCGGAGTCCAACAAGGCCTTCGCGCACTACCGCTGGTAAGACCCTGCTGAGGCCCGGCATCTGCCGGGCCTGTGGCAGTCGTACCGGTCCACGAGACGACGACGAAGAAAAGTAGGGATGGAAGTGGCCGCCGCAGACGCGCTCGCCAAGGTACGCAACATCGGCATCATGGCGCACATCGACGCTGGTAAGACCACGACGACCGAGCGAATCCTGTTCTACACCGGCATCACGTACAAGATCGGTGAGGTCCACGAGGGCGGCGCCGTCATGGACTGGATGGAGCAGGAGCAGGAACGCGGTATCACCATCACTTCCGCCGCCACCAAGTGCGAGTGGAAGGGTCACACGATCCAGATCATCGACACGCCCGGCCACGTCGACTTCACGGTCGAGGTCGAGCGGTCGCTGCGGGTGCTCGACGGCGCGGTGGCGGTCTACGACGGCGTTGCCGGCGTGGAGCCGCAGACCGAGAACGTCTGGCGGCAGGCGGACAAGTACAACGTCCCCCGGATGTGCTTCGTCAACAAGCTGGACCGGACCGGCGCGGACTTCTTCCGCTGCGTGCAGATGATGATCGACCGGCTGAACGCGACCCCGCTCGTCCTGCAGATCCCGATCGGGCTCGAGGGCGACCACATCGGTGTCGTCGACCTGATCGAGATGCGTGCCCTCACCTGGCGTGGTGAGACCCAGAAGGGTGAGGACTACGCCATCGAGGAGATTCCGGCCGACCTGGCCGACTCCGCCGCCGAGTGGCGCGAGAAGCTGATCGAAACCCTCGCTGACGTCGACGACGCGGTGATGGAGAAGTACCTCGAGGGCGAGGAGCTTTCGGTCGAGGAGATCAAGGCCGCCATCCGGCGCGCCACGATCGCCAGCAAGGCCAACCCGGTCCTCTGTGGCTCGGCCTTCAAGAACAAGGGTGTTCAGCCGATGCTGGACGCCGTCGTCGAGTTCCTGCCGTCGCCGCTGGACATCCCGGCGATCGAGGGCACCGCGACCGACGGCGAGACCCCGATGCTGCGGAAGCCGTCGAACGACGAGCCCTTCTCGGCGCTGGCCTTCAAGATCCAGACCGACAAGCACCTCGGCAAGCTCACCTACGTCCGGATCTACTCCGGCACGCTCGAGTCCGGTTCTCAGGTGGTCAACTCCACCAAGGACCGCAAGGAGCGGATCGGCAAGATCTACCAGATGCACGCGAACAAGCGTGAGGAGCGCACCACCGCGCAGGCCGGCGACATCATCGCCGTCCAGGGTCTGAAGCAGACCACCACCGGTGACACGCTCTGCGACCCGGCCAACCCGGTCATCCTGGAGTCGATGACCTTCCCGGAGCCGGTCATCCAGGTCGCCATCGAGCCGAAGACCAAGTCGGACCAGGAGAAGCTGGGCACCGCGATCCAGCGTCTGGCCGAGGAGGACCCGACCTTCCGCGTCTTCAACGACGAGGAGACCGGGCAGACCATCATCGCCGGCATGGGCGAGCTCCACCTCGACATCCTCGTCGACCGCATGCGGCGCGAGTTCAACGTCGAGGCGAACATCGGTAAGCCGCAGGTCGCGTACCGCGAGACCATCCGCGGCACGGTGGACAAGATCGACTACGTCCACAAGAAGCAGACCGGTGGCTCGGGCCAGTACGCGAAGGTCATCGTCAAGGTCGAGCCGCTGTCGCTCGACGCCGACGGCCCGACCTACGAGTTCGTGAACGCCGTCACCGGTGGCCGTATCCCCAAGGAGTTCATCCCCTCGGTGGACGCGGGTGCGCAGGACTCGCTCCAGTACGGTGTGCTCGCCGGCTACCCGCTGGTGGGCGTCAAGTTCACCCTGCTGGACGGCCAGTACCACGAGGTCGACTCGTCTGAGATGGCGTTCAAGATCGCCGGCTCGATGGCGATGAAGGAGGCGGCCCGCAGGGCTGACCCCGCTCTCCTCGAGCCGATGATGGCCGTTGAGGTCACCACCCCTGAGGACAACATGGGTGACGTCATCGGCGACCTCAACTCCCGGCGTGGCATGATCCAGTCGATGGAGGAGCGCCACGGCGCTCGCGTCGTCAAGGCTCTCGTTCCGCTGTCGGAGATGTTCGGCTACGTCGGCGACCTTCGGTCGAAGACTGCGGGCCGGGCGAGCTACAGCATGCAGTTCGACTCCTACGCCGAGGTTCCCGCGAACGTGGCGAAGGAGATCATCGCTAAGGCCACTGGCGCCTGATGCGTTGAGGCACGTGCGGCCCGTCGAGGGCCGCACGTGCACGAGCAGTCGACAGAGTCCTGAGCGCCTTATCGGCGTGCCGGGCGAAAAGTAATGACACAGTCCACAGGAGGACACCAGTGGCGAAGGCGAAGTTCGAGCGGACTAAGCCGCACGTCAACATCGGCACCATTGGTCACATCGACCACGGTAAGACGACGCTGACTGCGGCCATCACGAAGGTCCTGCACGACGAGTTCCCCGAGCTGAACCCGTACACCCCGTTCGACGAGATCGACAAGGCGCCGGAGGAGAAGGCCCGCGGCATCACGATCTCGATCGCGCACGTCGAGTACCAGACCGCGGCGCGCCACTACGCGCACGTGGACTGCCCCGGCCACGCCGACTACATCAAGAACATGATCACCGGTGCCGCCCAGATGGACGGCGCGATCCTGGTCGTGGCCGCCACCGACGGCCCGATGCCGCAGACCAAGGAGCACGTCCTCCTGGCTCGCCAGGTCGGCGTTCCGTACATCGTCGTCGCCCTGAACAAGAGCGACATGGTCGAGGACGAGGAGCTCCTGGAGCTCGTCGAGCTCGAGGTCCGCGAGCTGCTCAGCACCTACGAGTTCCCGGGCGACGACCTGCCGGTCGTGCGCGTGTCGGCGCTCAAGGCGCTCGAGGGCGACCCGGAGTGGACCGGCAAGCTCATGGAGCTGATGAACGCGGTCGACACCGCGATCCCGCAGCCCGAGCGTGAGACCGAGAAGCCGTTCCTCATGCCGATCGAGGACGTCTTCACGATCACCGGTCGTGGCACCGTGGTGACCGGTCGCGCCGAGCGCGGCATCCTCAAGCCGAACGAGGAGGTCGAGATCGTCGGTATCCGCGAGAAGTCGACCAAGACCGTTTGCACCGGCATCGAGATGTTCCGCAAGCTGCTCGACGAGGCCCGCGCGGGTGAGAACGTCGGTCTGCTGCTCCGCGGCATCAAGCGCGAGGACGTCGAGCGCGGCATGGTCGTCGTGAAGCCGGGCACCACGACTCCGCACACGGAGTTCGAGGGCCAGGTCTACATCCTCTCGAAGGAGGAGGGTGGCCGGCACACCCCGTTCTTCCAGAACTACCGGCCGCAGTTCTACTTCCGCACCACGGACGTCACCGGCGTCGTCACGCTGCCCGAGGGCACCGAGATGGTCATGCCCGGCGACTCCACCTCCATGTCCGTGAAGCTGATCCAGCCGATCGCCATGGAGCAGGGCCTGAAGTTCGCGATCCGTGAGGGTGGCCGCACCGTCGGCGCCGGAACGGTCACGAAGATCAACAAGTAAATCGAGGCTTGTTCACGGTGGCCTCGGTCACCGTGACGCCTAACTGGTGACCCCGATTAGCGTTGCCGGATTCAATCCGGCATACTAGTCAGGTTGCGTCCGCGCGGGGTGGGCAGCTGCTCGAGGAAACACTGCTCGTTCAGTTGCCCACCCTCGCCGGGTGTCCGGGTGTGTTCCTTTGCCGCCCGACACCCTCAGATCCCCGCGATCGATTCGCTTCAGGTGACTGAAGTGAGATCAGAGTGCCCAGCATTCTGAGACAAGGCGCGACACGCCCGACCGCGGGGGTCGGACAACGCAGGATCAACGGTCCTGCGGGCATGCGGAGGCCACCCGCTTTCGCACGTAGCGGCATCGAGAGAAGGAAACAGAAGCCACCATGGCGGGACAGAAGATCCGCATCCGGCTCAAGGCCTATGACCACGAGGTCGTCGACTCCTCGGCGCGGAAGATCGTCGAGAC
Source organism: Actinoplanes sp. NPDC024001 (assembly GCF_040638955.1). Classification (NCBI taxonomy): domain Bacteria; kingdom Bacillati; phylum Actinomycetota; class Actinomycetes; order Micromonosporales; family Micromonosporaceae; genus Actinoplanes; species Actinoplanes sp. NPDC024001. The sequence continues at coordinate 28,137 of NZ_JBEZZB010000022.1, read as the reverse complement.
GGTGACGCGTACCGGGGCGCAGGTCGCGGGCCCGGTGCCGCTGCCCACGGAGATCAACCGTTTCTGCGTGATCCGTTCGCCGCACAAGTACAAGGACTCGCGCGAGCACTTCGAGATGCGCACGCACAAGCGTCTGATCGACATCATCGACCCGACTCCGAAGACGGTCGACTCGCTCATGCGCCTCGACCTGCCGGCTGGCGTCGACATCGAGATCAAGCTGTAGGGATCCGGACAAATGGACAGGCAAGTAAAGGGGATCCTGGGCGCCAAGCTCGGCATGACCCAGGTCTGGGACAACAACAAGGTCGTCCCGGTAACCGTGGTGCAGGCCGGCCCGTGCGTCGTGACCCAGGTCCGCACCGATGAGAAGGACGGCTACTCCGCGGTCCAGCTGGCGTACGGCGCGATCGACCCGCGGAAGGTCAACAAGCCGGAGAGCGGCCACTTCGCGAAGGCGAACGTCTCGCCCCGGCGCCACGTCGTCGAGCTGCGCACCACCGACGCCGGTGAGTACGAGCTCGGCCAGGAGGTCACCGTCGAGGCGTTCGAGGCGGGTACGCCGATCGACGTCACCGGTAAGACCAAGGGCAAGGGCTACGCCGGTGTCATGAAGCGGCACGGCTTCCACGGTCTGCGCGCCAGCCACGGTGTCGAGCGCAAGCACCGCTCGCCCGGCTCGATCGGCGCCTGCGCCACCCCGGGTCGCGTCTTCAAGGGCGTCCGGATGGCCGGCCGGATGGGTGGCAAGCGCTTCACGGTGCAGAACCTGGTCATCCAGGCGGTTGACACCGAGCGCAACCTGATCCTGGTCAAGGGTGCGGTGCCCGGTCCCAAGGGCGCGCTGATCCTGGTCCGCACCGCGGCGAAGAAGGGTGGTGCCAAGTGAGCTCGGTTGACGTGATCAACGCCGAGGGCAACAAGGCCGGCTCGGTCGAGCTGCCCGCCAAGGTCTTCGACGTGCAGGCGAACATCCCGCTGATGCACCAGGTCGTCGTGGCCCAGCTGGCCGCGGCCCGGCAGGGTACGCACAAGGCGAAGAGCCGCGGTGAGGTCGCCGGCGGCGGCAAGAAGCCGTACAAGCAGAAGGGCACCGGTCGCGCCCGTCAGGGCTCGATCCGCGCGCCGCAGTTCACCGGTGGTGGCGTCGTGCACGGCCCCGTGCCGCGCGACTACAGCCAGCGGACCCCCAAGAAGATGAAGGCCGCCGCTCTGCGTGGCGCCCTCTCCGACCGGGCCCGGGACGGCCGCGTGTTCGTCGTCGAGTCCTTCGTCAGCGGCGAGAAGCCGTCGACCAAGGCCGCCGTCACCACGCTGCGCAAGGTCGCCCAGACCAACAAGGTCCTCGTGGTGCTGGACAGCCAGGACGAACTGAACTGGGTGTCGCTGCGCAACGAGCCGACCGTGCACCTCATCGAGGCCGGCCAGCTGAACACGTACGACGTGCTGGTCGCCGACGAGGTCGTCTTCACGAAGGTCGCGCTCGACGAGTTCCTGGGCGGGTCCGAGAAGTCCGAGGAGGGCGACAAGTGAGCACGATCGCCGACCCGCGCGACATCATCGTCGCCCCGGTGGTCTCCGAGAAGAGCTACAGCGTTCTCGACCAGAACTGGTACACGTTCGAGGTCCGCCCGGACGCGAACAAGACCCAGATCAAGATCGCGATCCAGCAGATCTTCAACGTCCGCGTGCTGACCGTGAACACGGCGAACCGTGAGGGCAAGCGCAAGCGCACCCGCTCCGGCTGGGGGCAGCGCAAGGCCACCAAGCGCGCGATGGTGAAGCTGGCTGACGGTGACCGTATCGAGGCCTTCGGCGGCCCGGTCAGCTAAGGGGTTTGTGAATCATGGCAATCCGTAAGTACAAGCCGACCACGCCGGGCCGCCGCGGCTCGAGCGTCTCGGACTTCGCCGAGATCACCCGGTCGACGCCGGAGAAGTCGCTGCTGGTCCCGCTGCCCAAGAAGGGTGGTCGCAACGTCCACGGCCGCATCACCACGCGGCACCAGGGCGGTGGCCACAAGCGGCAGTACCGGCTGATCGACTTCAAGCGGAACGACAAGGACGGCGTGCCGGCCAAGGTCGCTCACATCGAGTACGACCCCAACCGCACCTCCCGCATCGCGCTGCTGCACTACGCCGACGGCGAGAAGCGCTACATCCTCGCGCCGAAGGACCTGAAGCAGGGCGACCGCGTCGAGTCGGGCGTGGGCGCGGACATCAAGCCGGGGAACAACCTTCCCCTGCGCAACATCCCGGTCGGTACGACGGTCCACGGTGTGGAGCTTCGTCCCGGCGGTGGCGCCAAGCTGGCCCGTTCGGCCGGCGTCGGTATCCAGCTGCTCGGCCGTGAGGGCGCCTACGCCACGCTGCGTATGCCTTCCGGTGAGATCCGTCGTGTCGACATCCGCTGCCGCGCGACGGTCGGCGAGATCGGCAACGCCGAGCAGTCGAACATCAACTGGGGTAAGGCCGGCCGTATGCGGTGGAAGGGCAAGCGCCCCACCGTCCGTGGTGTCGCCATGAACCCGATCGACCACCCGCACGGTGGTGGTGAGGGTAAGACCTCCGGTGGCCGCCACCCGGTCAACCCGGCCGGTAAGCCGGAGGGCCGTACCCGCCGCAAGGGCCAGGAGAGCGACAAGCTGATCGTTCGCCGCCGCTACGCCACCCGCAAGCGCGGGTAACGGGAGTTAAAGATGCCTCGCAGCCTCAAGAAGGGCCCGTTCGTCGACGACCACCTGCTCAAGAAGGTGGAAGTCCAGAACGAGAAGAACTCGAAGAACGTCATCAAGACCTGGTCGCGGCGCTCGACGATCATCCCCGACATGCTCGGGCACACGATCGCCGTGCACGACGGGCGCAAGCACGTCCCGGTGTTCGTCACCGAGGCCATGGTCGGGCACAAGCTCGGCGAGTTCGCTCTGACCCGTACGTTCAAGGGTCACGAGAAGGACGACCGCAAGAGCCGTCGGCGCTAAGCAGATACACGGATTAGAGGAATTAGGAGCTACAGCGATGCCAGTTAAGGGCGACGCTCCGGTGCTTCCGGGCGCGCGGGCGGTTGCGCGGCACGTGCGCATCTCGCCGAACAAGGCGCGCCGGGTGGTCAACCTCGTCCGCGGTCTGCCCGCGAAGGAGGCGCTCACCGTCCTGCAGTTCGCGCCGCAGGCCGCCAGCGAGCAGGTCTACAAGGTCCTCGCCAGCGCCATCGCGAACGCGGAGAACAACGAGCGGCTCGACCCCGACGCTCTCCTCGTCAGCGAGGCGTTCGTCGACGAGGGGCCGACGCTGAAGCGGTTCCGTCCGCGGGCCCAGGGCCGTGCGTACCGGATCCGCAAGCGCACCTGTCACATCACCATCGCGGTCGAGGCGGTCCAGACGGCCCGCCCGGCGAAGAAGGCCGCGGCGAAGAAGGCCGACAAGCCGGCTGAGCCGCAGGCTGCCGAGTCCCAGAGCACGGAGGGTGCCGAGTAATGGGTCAGAAGGTTCACCCCACCGGGTTCCGCCTCGGCATCTCCACCGACTGGAAGAGCCGCTGGTTCGCGGACAAGCTCTACAAGGACTACATCGGCGAGGACGTCAAGATCCGCCGCATGATGTCCAAGGGCCTGGAGCGCGCCGGCATCTCCAAGGTGGACATCGAGCGGACCCGCGACCGGGTCCGGGTCGACATCCACACCGCCCGGCCGGGCATCGTCATCGGCCGTAAGGGTGCGGAGGCCGACCGGATCCGCGGCGAGCTCGAGAAGCTCACCGGCAAGCAGGTCCAGCTGAACATCCTCGAGGTGAAGAGCCCCGAGTCGGACGCGCAGCTCGTGGCGCAGGGCGTCGCCGAGCAGCTGTCCAGCCGGGTCAGCTTCCGCCGGGCGATGCGTAAGGCCATGCAGTCGGCCATGAAGAACCCGATCTGCAAGGGCATCCGGGTGCAGGTCTCCGGCCGTCTCGGCGGCGCGGAGATGAGCCGCACGGAGTTCTACCGTGAGGGTCGCGTTCCGCTGCACACGCTGCGGGCCAACATCGAGTACGGCTTCTTCGAGGCCCGTACCACGTTCGGCCGCATCGGCGTGAAGGTCTGGATCTACAAGGGCGACGCCGTTCCGGGCCGCGAGGTCGTCACCGAGGCCCCGTCGCGTCCGCGGCGTGACCGTGGTGACCGTCCCGAGCGTCCGCGTCGTGGCCGTTCCGGTTCGTCCGGCACGACCGCGGGCGGCACCGAGGCCGGCCGGGCTGCGGCCCAGTCCCGGTCCACCGGTGACGGCGACAACGTGAACGACGCCGCGGTCGCCGCGGCTCCGGCTCCGGCCGAGACGCAGCAGGAGGGCTGACACATGCTGATGCCGCGTAAGCCCCCAAAGGGCTTCCGTAAGCCGCACCACCCGGACCGCAGTGGCGCGTCCAAGGGTGGTAACCGGGTCGTCTTCGGCGAGTTCGGTATCCAGGCTCTGGAGCCGGCGTACGTGACGAACCGGCAGATCGAGTCGGCGCGTATCGCGATGACCCGTCACATCAAGCGTGGCGGCAAGGTCTGGATCTCGATCTTCCCGGACCAGGCTCTGACCAAGAAGCCGGCCGAGACCCGGATGGGTTCCGGTAAGGGTTCTCCCGAGTGGTGGGTGGCGAACGTCAAGCCGGGACGCATCCTCTTCGAGATGTCGTTCCCGAACGAGACGGTCGCGCGTGAGGCGATGCGCCGCGCGATCCACAAGCTCCCGATGAAGTGCCGCATCGTGACACGCGAAGTGGGTGAAAGCTGATGGCAGCGGGCGTTAAGGCAGCCGAGCTGCGCGAACTCTCCGAGGAGGAGCTGGTTTCGCGGCTGCGGGAGGCCAAGGCGGAGCTGTTCAACCTTCGTGTGCAGCGCGCGACCGGCCAGCTCGACAACCACCGTCGGCTGCAGGTCGTCCGCAAGGACATCGCGAAGATCTACACGATCATGCGTGAGCGCGAGCTGGGGCTCTCGGTTGCGCCGGATGAGGTGACAGCATGAGTGAGAACGCGACTGCACCCCGCGCCCAGCGCAAGGTGCGTGAAGGTCTCGTGGTCAGCGACAAGATGGACAAGACCGTCGTGGTCGAGGTCGAGGACCGGGTCAAGCACGCGCTGTACGGCAAGGTCATCCGTCGTACCCGCAAGCTGAAGGTGCACGACGAGCAGAACTCCGCCGGCATCGGCGACCGGGTTCTGCTGATGGAGACCCGCCCGCTGTCCGCCACCAAGCGGTGGCGGCTCGTGGAGATCCTCGAAAAGGCCAAGTGAGTGCGCTGGGGTCGGCCGAGGCCGGCCCCAGCGGACCATCGTTCCGCCAAGCTTCGGACCGCTTGTCCGGAGAACTGGCAGACATAGGAGACAGACGTGATCCAGCAGGAGTCGCGACTGCGCGTCGCCGACAACACGGGTGCCCGGGAGATCCTGTGCATCCGCGTACTCGGCGGCTCCGGTCGCCGTTACGCGAGCATCGGCGACGTCATCGTGGCCACGGTCAAGGACGCCATCCCCGGTGCCGGTGTGAAGAAGGGTGACGTCGTCAAGGCGGTCATCGTCCGCACCGCGAAGGAGAAGCGGCGCCCGGACGGCTCGTACATCCGTTTCGACGAGAACGCCGCCGTCATCATCAAGGACGGCGGGGACCCCCGCGGCACCCGCATCTTCGGCCCGGTCGGGCGCGAGCTGCGCGACAAGCGGTTCATGAAGATCATCAGCCTGGCGCCGGAGGTGCTCTGACCGTGAAGATCAAGAAGGGCGACACGGTCGTCGTCATCGCCGGCAAGGACAAGGGTGCCAAGGGCAAGGTCATCGCGGCCTTCCCGCGGCAGGACAAGGTCCTGGTCGAGGGCGTCAACCGCGTCAAGAAGCACGAACGCATCCGCACCACCCAGCGTGGTTCGAAGACCGGCGGCATCGTCACTCAGGAAGCCCCGATCCACATCTCGAACGTGCAGGTGCTGGACGGCGACGGCAAGCCGACTCGTATCGGCTACAAGATTGACGAGAACGGCAACAAGGTCCGGATCGCGCGTACGACCGGTAAGGAACTCTGATGACTGCCGCTACCGAGACCAAGACGCTGCCGCGCCTCAAGACCAAGTACCGCTCCGAGGTCGTGCCGGCCATCCAGGAGCAGTTCAACTACGCCAACCCGATGCAGATCCCCGGCCTGGTCAAGGTCGTGGTCAACATGGGTGTCGGCGAGGCTGCCCGGGACGCCAAGCTGATCGACGGCGCGGTCCGCGACCTGACCACCATCACCGGTCAGAAGCCGCTGGTTCGCCGGGCGACCAAGTCGATCGCGCAGTTCAAGCTGCGTGAGGGCATGCCGATCGGCGCGAAGGTCACCCTCCGCGGCGACCGGATGTGGGAGTTCCTGGACCGGCTGCTGTCGATCGCGCTGCCGCGTATCCGTGACTTCCGCGGCCTGGACGGCAAGAAGCTGGACGGCCACGGCAACTACACCTTCGGCCTGACCGAGCAGTCGGTGTTCCACGAGATCGATCAGGACAAGATCGATCGGCCGCGGGGCATGGACATCACCGTGGTCACGACCGCCACGACTGACGACGAGGGCCGGGCGCTGCTGAAGCTCCTGGGCTTCCCGTTCAAGGAGAACTGAGCATGGCGAAGAAGGCGCTGATCCTGAAGGCTGCCGCGAAGCCGAAGTTCGCTGTGCGCGCCTACACCCGCTGCCAGAAGTGCGGTCGCCCGCACTCGGTGTACCGCAAGTTCGGCCTCTGCCGCGTTTGCGTGCGGGACATGGCTCACCGTGGCGAGCTGCCCGGCGTGTCCAAGGCCTCCTGGTAACCATCCAACCGCCCCACCCGCCGCCCAAAAGCGGACTGAAGGCTGGTTTCAGAGAAATACCGCTTCGCCGTAGGCCTGGGGGTCAGAGCCCGGGAACCCCGGCGAGAAAGGTTGACGAATACCCATGACGATGACGGACCCGATCGCAGACATGCTCACGCGTCTGCGTAACGCCAACCAGGCGTACCACGACAAGGTGACGATGCCCTACTCGAAGATCAAGGCGAACATCGCCGAGGTCCTCAAGGCTGAGGGTTACATCGCCTCGTGGACGTCTGAGGAGCCCGAGGAGGGCGCGGTCGGCAAGCGTCTGGTCGTTGAGCTCAAGTACGGCCAGAACCGTGAGCGCAGCCTCGCCGGCATCAAGCGCGTCTCGAAGCCCGGCCTGCGGGTTTACGCCAAGTCCGACGAGCTGCCTCGCGTGCTCGGTGGTCTCGGTGTCGCGATCATTTCGACGTCCCAGGGACTGCTGACCGACAAGCAGGCCCGCAAGCGGAGCGTTGGCGGGGAAGTCCTCGCCTTCGTCTGGTAACTGGAGACTTTGACATGTCGCGAATCGGACGTAAGTCGATCCCGGTGCCGGCCGGTGTCGACGTCACCATCACGGGGCAGACCGTCAAGGTCAAGGGCCCCAAGGGCGAGCTCTCGCACACCGTCGCCGAGCCGATCACGGTCTCGCAGGAGGGTGGCGAGCTGGTCGTCAACCGCCCCAACGACGAGCGCAAGGCCAAGGAACTGCACGGCCTCTCGCGCACCCTGGTCGCCAACATGATCATCGGCGTCACCGAGGGCTACAAGAAGGTGCTCGAGATCAACGGCACCGGTTACCGGGTCACCGCCAAGGGCAAGGACCTGGAGTTCGCTCTCGGTTTCTCGCACCCGGTGCTGGTGCCCGCGCCGAACGGCATCACCTTCTCGGTCGAGAAGCCGACCCAGTTCACGGTCACCGGCATCGACAAGCAGCTGGTGGGCGAGGTCTCGGCGAACATCCGCAAGATCCGTCCGCCGGAGCCCTACAAGGGCAAGGGTGTGAAGTACCAGGGCGAGGTCATCCGCCGCAAGGCTGGAAAGGCAGGTAAGAAGTGACCGCCACGCTGCTCAAGCGCCGCAACGGCGGCGGCGTCGCCGCCAAGCGTGCCGTCGGCAAGGCGCGTCGGCACTTCCGGGTCCGCAAGAACGTTCGTGGTACGGCCGAGCGCCCGCGCCTGGTCGTCACCCGGTCCACGCGGCACATCACCGCGCAGATCATCGACGACCTCAAGGGTCACACGCTGGCTTCGGCCTCCACGCTCGACGCCTCGATCCGGGGTGCCGAGGGCGACAAGAGCGCTCTGGCCGGCAAGGTCGGTGCGCTGGTCGCCGAGCGGGCCAAGGCCGCGGGCATTTCCAAGGTCGTCTTCGACCGCGGTGGCAACAAGTACGCGGGCCGGATTGCCGCGCTTGCGGACGCCGCCCGCGAAGCCGGACTCGAGTTCTAGGAGGGATTGACCAATGCCTGGTCAGCAGCGCCGAGGCGGCGGGTCCGGCGGTAACACCGAGGGTGGCAACCGCCGGGACAACCGCCGCGAGGGCGGCCGCGGCAACGCGCCCGTCGAGAAGACCCCGCACCTGGAGCGGGTCGTCGCGATCAACCGTGTCGCGAAGGTCGTCAAGGGTGGTCGTCGCTTCAGCTTCACCGCCCTGGTGATCGTCGGCGACGGTGACGGCACCGTCGGCATCGGCTACGGAAAGGCCAAGGAGGTGCCCGCGGCGATCGCCAAGGGCGTCGAGGAGGCCAAGAAGCACTTCTTCAAGGTTCCGCGGATCGGCGCGACCATCCCGCACCCGATCACGGGTGAGGCGGCGGCCGGCGTCGTGCTGCTCAAGCCGGCGTCCGCCGGTACCGGTGTTATCGCCGGTGGCCCGGTGCGTGCCGTGCTCGAGTGCGCGGGTATCCACGACATCCTGTCGAAGAGCCTCGGCTCGTCGAACCCGATCAACATCGTGCACGCGACCGTGGCCGCTCTGAAGGGCCTCGAGTCGCCGGAGATGGTCGCGAAGCGTCGTGGCCTCCCGGTCGAGGACGTGGCGCCGGCGGCCATGCTGGCAGCGCGTGCGGAAGCGGCGGTGCACTGATGGCGCGCTTGAAGGTCACCCAGATCCGGTCCGGTATCGGCCGTAAGCAGAACCAGCGGGACTCCCTGCGGTCGCTCGGCCTGAAGCGGATCAACGATGTGGTGGTCAAGGAGGACCGTCCCGAGATCCGGGGCATGATCTTCGCCGTGAACCACCTCGTCACTGTCGAGGAGGTCGAGTAAATGGCGATCAAGGTCCACCACCTGCGTCCGGCGCCCGGCGCCAAGACCGCGAAGACCCGGGTGGGTCGCGGTGAGGGCTCCAAGGGCAAGACCGCCGGTCGCGGTACCAAGGGCACCGGCGCCCGTAAGAACGTCTCGGCGGCGTTCGAGGGTGGGCAGATGCCCATCCACATGCGCCTGCCGAAGATGAAGGGCCTGCGCAACAAGCCCCGCAACAAGGTCGTCTTCCAGGTGGTCAACCTGGACCGGCTCGCCGAGCTGTTCCCGAACGGCGGCGAGGTCGGCCCGGCGGAGCTGGTCGAGGCCGGCGCTGTCCGCAAGGGCCAGCCGGTCAAGGTGCTCGGCTCCGGCGAGCTGGGCGGCGTTTCGCTGACCATCTCGGCGCACGCGTTCAGCGAGTCCGCCAAGGAGAAGATCGCCGCTGCCGGTGGCTCCGCCACCCAGCTGTAAGGCGTAAGCGGTCGAGGGCCGCGGCACCGGGGAGACCCGGCGCCGCGGCCTTCGTCGTTGCGGGGTATTCGGGGCGGTGGTACGCAAACGGCCCTGTGTGGCGCGTGAGGCGGCGATTTGGCCCCGAGGGTCCACCACCACGCACCTCGCGGGTCGACCGGGCTCAGGGGCGCTCAGGCGGCCGACGTACGCCCGCTCGTCGATCGAATGACTTCGAGTGACCGGGTCCTGTCCGCGCGTACCGTATTGTGGGACCCGGCTCGGGCACGGGGTGACCGGGCTCAGTGGAACGCGGCTTGCCGATCGTGGCGTAAGCAGACGGTTCAACCACGAAGCCGGACAGTTGTGTTGTACTGGGGCATCGGCCCATGCGATGCCGGTGGTTGCGCTCTCGGCCTTGCTGATACAGTGCTCCGCTGGCGGCCTCTACGGCTGCTCAATGATGTGTGCCCGAAGTTCCGGGATACCGCAACCCAGAGTGTGGCGACCACGCAGGAGGATCAGTTGTTGTCCGCCTTCTCGAGCGCGCTTCGGACGCCTGACCTGCGGAAGAAGCTACTCTTCACGGTAGCGATTATTGCCATCTACCGGCTCGGCGCCACATTGCCCAGTCCCGGTGTGTCCTACTCCAACGTGCAGAACTGCCTGGAGCTCACCGAGTCCGCGGGCAACAGCGTGCTGAACCTGTTGAACCTGTTCTCCGGTGGCGCGCTCCTGCAGCTCTCCGTCTTCGCGCTGGGCATCATGCCGTACATCACGGCGTCGATCATCCTGCAGCTGCTGACGGTCGTGATCCCCCGGCTGGAGCAGCTCCGCAAGGAGGGCCAGTCCGGCCAGGCGAAGATCACCCAGTACACCCGGTACCTGACGCTCGGCCTCGCCGTGCTGCAGGCCTCCGCGTTCGTCGCGCTCGCCCGTACCGGGCAGCTCTTCGGCAACATGTGCGACCAGGACAACCCGGCCTACCAGATCATCCCGGAGAACACCGGGCTGCCGATGTGGCTGACCCTGACCGTCCTGGTGATGACGATGACCGCCGGCACCGGTGTGGTCATGTGGCTGGGCGAGCTGATCACCGACCGTGGCGTCGGCAACGGCATGTCCGTCCTGATCTTCACCTCGATCGCGGCCCGCCTTCCCGGTGAGGGCTGGAGCATCAAGGAGTCGAGCGGCACCGGCAAGTTCCTGCTGGTCATCGGCCTGGTCCTGATCATCATCGCGCTGGTCGTCTTCATCGAGCAGGCGCAGCGCCGGATCCCGGTGCAGTACGCGAAGCGGATGATCGGCCGGCGGATGTACGGCGGCACCTCCACCTACATCCCGCTGAAGGTGAACCAGGCGGGTGTCGTCCCGGTCATCTTCGGTTCCTCGCTGCTCTACCTGCCGCAGCTGTACCTGCAGTTCTTCGACCAGAACAACCTCAAGGGCTACCAGATCTGGATCCAGAACAACCTGGCGGATCCGACCAGCCCGATCTACATCGGCCTGTACTTCCTGCTGATCATCTTCTTCACGTACTTCTACGTGTCGATCACGTTCAACCCGACTGAGGTCGCGGAGAACATGAAGAAGTACGGTGGGTTCGTTCCGGGCATCCGCCCGGGCAAGCCGACCGCCGACTACCTGGACTTCATCCTCAGCCGGATCACCCTGCCGGGTGCGCTGTACCTGGCGCTGATCTCGGTTCTGCCGAACTTCTTCTTCATCTGGCTCGACCAGGACCAGTACATGAACTTCCCGTTCGGTGGTACCGCTGTACTGATCATGGTTGGCGTGGGTCTGGAGACGGTGAAGCAGATCGAGAGCCAGCTCATGCAGCGGAACTACGAAGGGTTCCTCCGCTAGTGGGTACGCGGGGCCGGTTGGCTCTGCCGTCGACGGTGGGCGTGGGTTCTCGTGACCGAAGCGAGGAGATGTAGGTGCGGCTGGTACTGGTGGGCCCTCCGGGGGCCGGCAAGGGGACCCAGGCTGAGTTCATCGCCGCCCATCTCGCCGTACCGAAGATCTCGACCGGTGACATCTTCCGGGCCAACGTCTCGCAGGGCACCCCGCTCGGTGTCGAGGCCAAGCGCTACATGGACGCCGGTCAGCTGGTTCCGGACGAGGTGACCATCAACATGGTCCGGGACCGGCTCGCCGAACCGGACGCCAGCGACGGCTTCCTGCTCGACGGTTTCCCGCGTACCGTGCCGCAGGCCTCGGCCCTGGACAAGCTCCTGGCCGACCTGGGCACCGCGCTGGACATCGTGATGGAGCTCGTGGTCGACGACGACGAGGTCATCCGGCGGCTCTCGGGCCGCCGGACCTGCCGTGGTTGCGGCAAGATCTGGCACGTCGAGTTCGACCCGACGAGCAAGGAGAACATCTGCGACCGCTGCGGCAGCGAGCTGTTCCAGCGGGACGACGACAAGGCCGAGACCATCGCCAACCGGCTGGTGGAGTACGCGGACAAGACCGCGCCGCTGGTCGACTTCTACGGTGCTCAGGGCAAGCTGGTGGGCATCGACGCGACCGGTCCGGTGGAGGACGTCACGGTGCGCGCGATCGACGCCCTGCGGTCGTACGGCGGCTGAGATGGCTCGTCAGCAAGACATCCAGATCAAGACGCCGGAACAGATCGGGAAGATGCGGGCCGCCGGCCTGGTGGTGGCGGCCGCCCTCGACGCGATGCGGGACGCGGTGGCGCCCGGGGTGTCGACTGCCGACCTCGACTCGGTCGCCGAGAAGGTGATCCGCGACGCAGGCGCCGTGCCGTCGTTCAAGGGCTACCACGGCTTCCCGGCCTCGATCTGCGCCTCGGTCAACGAGCAGGTCGTGCACGGCATCCCGAGCACGGAGCTGATCCTGCGCGAGGGCGACCTGATCTCGCTGGACTGCGGCGCGATCCTGGACGGCTGGCACGGCGACGCGGCGATCACCGTCGGCGTCGGCGAGACCGACCCGGCCCTGCTGCGCATGGCCGAGGTCGCCGAGGACGCCATGTGGGCGGGCATCGCCGCCGCGGCCCGCGGCGCGGCCAACGGCCGCGGGCGGCTCACCGACATCTCGTTCAACATCGAGAAGGTGATCCGCAAGGCGGGCCGTTACGGCATCGTCGACGGGTACGGCGGCCACGGCATCGGCACCGAGATGCACCAGGACCCGCACGTGCTGAACCACGGCAAGCCGGGGCGCGGCGTGCGGGTGGTTCCCGGCATGGCGCTCGCGATCGAGCCGATGATCACCATGGGCTCTCCGCGCACGGTCGAGCTCGACGACGGCTGGACCGTGGTGACCCGGGACAGGTCCCGGGCCGCGCACGTGGAGCACACCATGGCGCTGCTGGACGACGGCGTGTGGGTGACCACCGCGCCGGACGGTGGCCGGGCCCGGCTCGGTGACCTGGTGACGGCCCGCCAGCGGTAGCCCACGGTGGTGCGTGCCTGCCATGCTGTGACTCATGGGGCACGAGGCGATGCGGGCCGGCGACAGTGACCGGCAGAAGGTCGCGGATCAGCTGAAGAGCGCGCTCGACGAGGGCCGCCTGGACCTGAACGAGTACGACGAGCGGGTGCAGAAGGCGTACGCGGCGCGGACCTACGGTGATCTCGACGGCCTGCTCGACGACCTGCCCGGCGCGATTCCGGTGCAGCGGGCGAGGGTCGAGCCGTACAGCCCGCCGGCACCGGCGCCCTACCCGGTGGAGCCGGCTCACGGGACGCACAGCGGGAAGCCGCGAGTGGCCCCCGCGGTCGGCGCTTTCCTGATCTGCGTGGTGATCTGGACGATCACCAGTGTGTCGTCCGGCGAGCTTCTCTACTTCTGGCCGGCCTGGGTGCTGATCCCGGTGGTGGTCGCGCTCGCCGCCCACTTCAGCGACCGGAACAAACGACGCGACTGAGACGATATCGTCGGGTATGTCCGACGCAGACACGCCCGACCACGGGTTGCGGAACCCTCGGTTTGGCGTCGCTGTTGCGGGCGCGTAGACTGGCTTGCTGGCGCGCAGCGTCCACTCCTCCATGTCCTCACGCGCTTCGAGGAAGCGGGGGAGCCGCGGCTGGTCCGGGCTGTTTTCAGCTCGGGTAAGACGTTGCGCAAGCCTGCCCCACGAACCCGATGTCAGGTAGCGGAGGACATGCCTAAGAAAGACGGAGCCATCGAGATCGAAGGCCGAGTGATCGAGCCCCTGCCGAACGCCATGTTCCGCGTCGAGCTCGCCAATGGTCACAAGGTCCTGGCACACATCTCCGGGAAGATGCGCCAGCACTACATCCGCATCCTTCCCGAGGACAGGGTCGTCGTCGAACTCTCGCCGTACGACCTGACCCGTGGGCGAATCGTCTACCGCTACAAGTAAGCGGGTCGCGGGGTTTTCTATCCCGTCTGACTGAGAGTTAAGGCAAACCGTGAAGGTCAAGCCGAGCGTCAAGCGGATCTGCAACAACTGCCGGGTCATCCGGCGGCACGGCCGGGTCATGGTCATCTGCAGCACCGACCCGCGCCACAAGCAGCGCCAGGGCTGACAAGCCTCAGCGCAGGATCCGTACCACAGCACAAGCTCGTTCCAGCCGCGGTGCTCACCTGAGGGTGGCACGCGGCCGCACCCCCGGTCGGAGGCCGGGGCCCGCCCGGGCAGGCGGGGTGGAAGGGGCACAGACCTCCGTGAGACACCTGAGGAGTACGCCCACTTATGGCTCGACTCGTCGGCGTGGATCTTCCCCGCGAGAAGCGGATGGAGATCGCGCTCACCTACATCTTCGGCATCGGTCGCACCCGTGCCGTCGAGGCACTGACTGCTACCGCGATTGACCTGAACAAGCGCGCCAAGGACCTCACTGAGGACGAGCTGGTTCAGCTCCGTAACTACATCGAGGCCAACTTCAAGGTTGAGGGCGACCTGCGCCGCGAGGTCGCTGCGGACATCCGCCGCAAGGTTGAGATCGGTTGCTACGCCGGTATCCGCCACCGCAAGGGCCTGCCCGTGCGTGGACAGCGGACCCGGACCAACGCTCGTACCCGCAAGGGTCCGAAGCGCACGGTCGCCGGTAAGAAGAAGCCCGGTCGGAAGTAATAGGAGCGCACTGACTTATGCCACCGAAGGCACGCGCTGGGGCCGCCGTCAAGAAGGTCCGGCGCAAGGAACGCAAGAACGTCGCCCACGGGCAGGCGCACATCAAGAGCACCTTCAACAACACCATCGTGTCGATCACCGACCCGACCGGTGCTGTCATCTCCTGGGCCTCGTCCGGCCAGGTGGGCTTCAAGGGCTCCCGCAAGTCGACCCCGTTCGCCGCGCAGCTCGCTGCCGAGGCGGCCGCCCGTCGTGCCATGGAGCACGGCATGCGCAAGGTCGACGTGTTCGTGAAGGGTCCGGGCTCCGGCCGGGAGACCGCCATCCGTTCGCTGCAGGCCGCCGGCCTCGAGGTCGGGCAGATCTCCGACGTCACGCCGCAGCCGCACAACGGTTGCCGTCCGCCGAAGCGGCGCCGGGTCTGAGGGGGATTCAGAAATGGCTCGTTACACCGGTGCGGACTGCAAGCGCTGCCGCCGCGAGAAGATGAAGCTGTTCCTCAAGGGCAGCAAGTGCGATGGGCCGAAGTGCCCGTTCGAGTCGCGTCCCTTCCCGCCCGGCCAGCACGGCCGCGGTCGGACCAAGGAGACCGAGTACCTGCTCCAGCACCGCGAGAAGCAGAAGGCCCGCCGCGCGTACGGCGTGCTCGAGAAGCAGTTCCGCGGTTACTACGAGGAGGCTGTCACCAAGCCCGGCAAGACCGGTGAGGTGCTGCTGCAGATCCTCGAGACCCGTCTCGACAACGTCGTCTACCGGGCCGGCTACGCCGCTTCCCGGGACATGGCCCGGCAGCTGGTCAAGCACGGCCACTTCCTGGTCAACGGCGTGAAGGTCGACATCCCGTCGTACCGGGTCAAGGAGCACGACATCGTCACGGTCCGCGAGAAGTCGAAGGAGATGACTCCCTTCGTCGTCGCGCAGGCCCAGGCCGGCTCGCGGCCGGTTCCGGCTTGGCTGGAGCCGATCCCGAGCGAGATGAAGATCCTGATCCACTCGCTCCCGGCCCGCGCTGTCATCGACACGCAGGTCCAGGAGCAGCTGATCGTCGAGCTCTACTCCAAGTAGTGCTCTGACCGGGCGCCTCCGGACGGGGGCGCCCGGCGCATCACCTGAGGACGGCCATCAAATAGCGGGTGGCCTGACAGAAAGAAGAACAGCGTGCTCATCAGCCAGCGGCCGACCCTCTCGGAGGAGTCGCTCAGCGAGACCCGCTCCCGGTTCACCATCGAGCCCCTGGAGCCGGGTTTCGGCTACACCCTCGGTAACTCGCTGCGCCGGACCCTGCTCTCGTCCATCCCGGGCGCGGCGGTCACCAGCATCAAGATCGACGGCGTGCTGCACGAGTTCACCACGATCCCCGGTGTCAAGGAGGACGTGGTCGAGCTGGTCATGAACGTCAAGGAACTGACCGTCAGCTCCGAGCACGACGAGCCGGTCAGCATGTACCTGCGCAAGCAGGGCCCGGGCGACGTGACCGCCGGGGACATCCAGCCGCCGGCCGGTGTCTCCGTGCACAACCCCGATCTGAAGCTGGCGACGCTGAACAGCAAGGGCCGGCTCGACATGGAGCTGACCGTCGAGCGGGGCCGTGGCTACGTCACGGCGGCGCAGAACAAGAACGCGGGCGCGGAGATCGGCCGGATCCCGGTCGACTCGATCTACTCGCCGGTTCTCAAGGTCACCTACCGGGTCGAGGCGACCCGTGTCGAGCAGCGCACCGACTTCGACCGTCTGATCATCGACGTCGAGTCGAAGGCGTCCATCTCGCCGCGGACCGCGCTCGCGTCGGCCGGATCCACCCTGGTCGAGCTCTTCGGGCTCTGCCGGGAGCTGGACGAGACCGCCGAGGGCATCGACATCGGCCCGTCGCCGCAGGACGCGCAGCTCGCTGCCGACCTGGCGCTCCCGATCGAGGAGCTGGACCTCACCGTCCGGTCGTACAACTGCCTCAAGCGCGAGGGCATCAATAGCGTGGGCGAGTTGATAGGGCGTACGGAGGCCGACCTTCTGGACATCCGGAACTTCGGCCAGAAGTCCATCGACGAGGTCAAGATGAAGCTCGCCGGAATGGGCCTCGGTCTGAAGGACAGCGCGCCGTCCTTCGACCCGGCGCACGTGGTCGACTCGTTCGGCGACGTGGACTACGACACCGACGACTACCGCGAGACCGAGCAGCTGTAAAGCTCGGCTGCCGCGCCATAACTGCGCTGCCTGAGGCGGCTCCGCCGCACTGCGCGGAAACAAACTTACGAGGAGCATCGGAAATGCCCACGCCCACCAAGGGTGCCCGCCTCGGCGGCAGCCCGGCGCACGAGAAGCTCATCCTGGCCAACCTGGCCACCGAGCTGTTCCGGCACGGGAAGATCAAGACCACCGAGTCGAAGGCGAAGCGGCTGCGCCCGCTCGCTGAGCAGCTCGTCACGAAGGCCAAGCGCGGCGACCTGCACGCCCGCCGTCGCGTCCTGACCATCGTGAAGGACAAGGACGTCGTGTACGCCCTGTTCGAGCAGATCGCTCCGCGGTACACCAACCGCCCCGGCGGCTACACCCGGATCACCAAGATCGGCCCGCGCAAGGGTGACGCCGCTCCGATGGCCGTCATCGAGCTGGTCGAGGAGCTCGAGGTCGCGGCCTCCACCGGCCCGTCGAAGGAGGCCCGCAAGGCCGCCGCGCAGCAGGCCAAGGTTGAGGCGCTGGCGCCCGAGGACGAGGCGCCGAAGAGCGCCCCGGCCGCGGACACCGACGCGGACCAGGACGCCGAGGCGCCCGTGAACGCCTCCGGCGACAAGGGTGCCGAGGGCCCCGGCGACCAGGCCGAGGGTGACGACACCAAGGCCTGAGCCTGACATCGAAAGGCCCGGTACCCCCAGGGGTGCCGGGCCTTTCGCTTGGCGAAGCGAAGGAGCTCGCTGCAGTGACCGAATCGATCCGGCTGCGACTGGACGTGTCGTACGACGGCGCCGACTTCTCGGGATGGGCCGCCCAGCCCACCCGGCGCACGGTTGCCGGTGTCCTGACCGAGGCTCTCGGGCGGCTCGTCGGCGCGGAGACGCCGCTGGGCCTGACCGTGGCCGGGCGCACCGACGCCGGGGTCCACGCGACCGGCCAGGTGTGCCACATCGACCTGCCCGCCGAGCGGTACGCCGAGCTGGCCGGCTCGCTGCTGCGCCGGCTCGCCGCGCTGATGCCGCCGGACGCCCGGGTCCGGTCGGTGACCCCGGTGCCGCCCACCTTCGACGCGCGTTTCTCCGCCACCTTCCGCCGGTACGAGTACCGCGTCTCGGACGACCCGTGGGGTCCCGAACCGCTGCGCCGCCACGACACCCTCGGCTGGCTGCGCCCGCTCGACCTGGACCGGCTCAACGAGGCGGCGGCCGGGCTGGTGGGGGAGCACGACTTCGCCGCGTTCTGCAAGCGCAAGGAGCACGCCACCACGATCCGGGCGATCACCCGGCTGGACTGGCGGCGCGACCCGGACCGGATCTGCGTGGCGACCGTGCAGGCGGACGCCTTCTGCCAGGCCATGGTCCGCAGCCTGGTCGGCGCGATGCTGACGGTCGGTGACGGGCGCCGGCAGCCGGACTGGCCGGCGAAGCTGCTGACCCTGCGGGAACGGTCCAGCGAGGTGACGGTGGCCCCGGCGCACGGTCTGACGCTGGTCGCGGTCGGATATCCGGAGGAGACCGAGTACGCCGCGCGCGCTGACGCCACCCGCCGCCTGCGGGAGCTGCCGGCCGGCTGAGGGAGCTGGTCAGCGGCGTCCCGGGAGCACGGTGCTGCTGAAGTGGGTGTCCAGCAGGTCGGTGGCGATGCGCTGGACGCGCGGGTCGTCGCCGGGCACCAGCTCGCCGTTCGGGCCGGTGATGATGCAGTAGGTCAGGTAGTGGCCGTGGGTGCGCCAGACGACCGGGGTGCCCAGGCCGGTCTCCTCGCCGGCCATCCCGGCGAAGCCGCCGTCGCCCGACTCGACCAGGGAGCGGAGCAGGTCGGCGACGGTTGCGGCGGCGGTGGTGTCGGCGAGACTCAGGACGCCCGCGGTGATGCGCAGGTCGGCGTACGGCACGGTGAGAGCCGCCCGGACCGCCTGCGCGCACCCGTACCGTTGCAGGGTCGAGCGCAGGGTGCCGGTGACCGCGACCGTGCAGTCGGCCGAGAGGTCGGTGCGACCCACCTGGAACGCCGCGGAGCCGGCGGGAAAGACCTCGGCCGCGGTGAGTGGGGTGCCGCCGGCCGCGGCGGCCGGGGAGCGCCGCTCGTCGGCGACGATGAGGACGCCGAGCATCACGCAGATGCCGAGCACGATGAGGCCGGCCAGGCCGCGGGTGAGCAGATGGGCAGTCTCTCGGGGGTCTCGCCGGGCGTGCCGTTGCGGACGGGTTCGGACCCCTGGGTGGTAGCGGTGCTGACCGATGGGACCCGGATGCCTCACCAGCAGGGCGAGGCCGCCGGCCGGGGTGGCGCGGTGGGCGGAGCGCGTCGGGGTGGCGTACCGCATGCGCCCCAAGCTAGGCGCGCACGCTGATCTATTAACGCACAGCGTGTCCGCCACCCCGCCGGGTGACGCGTGATCCGGCGGCGGGAGACTTGCCGGGTGAGCGCCGACCATTACTTCACCGCCGAGCCGGACGCGCCGCTGCGACGGGGCGAGATCGAGTTCAGCGTCGCCGGCCGGGACTACCGGCTGGCCGTGGCGTCCGGGGTGTTCTCGGCCGGGCGCCTGGACCCGGGAACCGCCGTGCTGCTGCGCAAAGCCGGCCTGCCCGGCGCCGGCACCGAGGGCACCCTGCTCGACCTCGGCTGCGGTTACGGGCCGATCGCCTGCGTGCTGGCCAGTGAGGCGCCGCGGGCGACCGTCTACGCCATCGACGTCAACTCGCGGGCCCGGGACCTGACCGCCGAGAACGCCGGCACGCTCGGCCTGGCCGACCGGATCCGGGTCGCCGCGCCCGACGACGTGCCGGACGACGTGACCTTCGCCGCGATCTGGAGCAACCCGCCCACCCACGTCGGCAAGGCCGAGCTGCACGCGCTGATGGAGCGCTGGCTGCCCCGGCTGGCGCCGGCCGGCACCGCCTGGCTGGTCATCAACCGGAACCTGGGCGGGGACTCGCTGCACGCGTGGCTCGTCGCGGGCGGCTGGGCGGTGGAACGGGTGGCCAGCCAGAAAGGCTTCCGGGTGCTGCGGGTGACCCGAAAATCGGCTGACTGAAGCGGCGGCGGCGGGGAGGATGCCGGCATGGGTTACGTGGATGTCGCCGGTGCCGGCTTCGTGCTCCCGGACGGGCGGGAGCTCTTCGCCGACGTGTCGTTCCGGGTCGGCGAGGGCGCGAAGGTGGCGCTCGTCGGGCCGAACGGGGCCGGCAAGACCACGCTGATGCGGATGGTGGCCGGGGACATCGCCACCCAGACCGGCACCATCGCCCGCTCCGGCGGGCTCGGGGTGATGCGCCAGTTCATCGGCATGATCGGCGACGACCGTACCTTGGAAGATCTTGCGCTTTCCCTGGTCGCGCCCGCGCTGGGCGCGGCAGGCGAGCGACTGCGCGCCGCGGCCGCGGCTCTGGACGAGACCGAGAAGAGCCAGATCGCGTACGCGAACGCGCTCGCGCACTGGGGCGAGGCCGGTGGTTACGAGGCCGAGGTGCTCTTCGACACGGTCGCGGTGTCCATTCTGGGCAAGCCGTGGGACGAGACGAGAAGCCGGATCGTGCGGACGCTCTCCGGTGGCGAGCAGAAACGCTTCGCGCTCGACCTGCTGCTGCGCGGCAGCGACGAGGTGCTGCTGCTCGACGAGCCGGACAACTTCCTCGACGTGCCCGCCAAACGCTGGCTGGAGCAGCGGCTGCGCGAGTCGTCGAAATCGGTCCTCTACGTCTCGCACGACCGGGAGCTGCTGGCCCAGACCGCGGACCGGGTGGTCGCCGTCGAGGGCGGCAGCGCGTGGACGCATCCCGGCGGGTTCGCGTCCTGGCACGAGGCCCGGCTGCACCGGCACGACCGGATGGAGGAGAACCGGCGGCGGTGGGACGAGGAGCACGAGAAGCTCAAGGAGCTGGTCTTCACCCTGAAGAACAAGGCCGCCTACAACGACGGCCTGGCCTCGCGCTATCAGGCGGCGCAGACCCGGTTGCGCAAGTTCGAGGAGGCCGGGCCGCCGCCGCTGCCACCGAAGGAGCAGTCGCTGCGGATGAACCTGCGCGGCGGGCGGACCGGCAAGCGCGCGGTGATCTGCGAGGGCCTGGAGCTGGAGGATCTGACCTTCCCGTTCGACCTGGAGATCTGGTATGGCGACCGGGTCGCGGTGCTCGGGGCCAACGGCACCGGCAAGTCGCATTTCCTGCGCCTGCTGGCGGCCGGCGGCACCGAGCCGGATTTGGAGCACAAACCGGTCGACGGCGCCCCGCTGGCCCATGTGGCGCACGACGGCCGGGCACGGCTCGGGGCGCGGGTGCGGCCGGGGCACTTCTCGCAGACCCACGACCGGCCGGAGCTGCTGGAGAAGACGCTGGTCGAGATCCTCTGGCGGGGTGACGAGCACCGGTCCGGGATGGACCGCGCGGGTGCCATGAAGGCGCTCAACCGCTATGAGCTGGCGGCGCAGGGGGATCAGCGGTTCGGGACGCTCTCCGGTGGACAGCAGGCCCGGTTCCTGGTGCTGCTGCTGGAGCTGTCGGGGGCCACCGTGCTGCTGCTCGACGAGCCGACCGACAACCTGGATCTGGCGTCGGCGGAGGCGCTGGAGGAGGGGTTGAAGGCGTTCGACGGCACGGTGATTGCGGTCACCCACGACCGGTGGTTCACCAGGTCGTTCGATCGTTTCGTGCTGTTCAGGAGCGACGGCGAGGTGGTCGAGGTGCCCGAGCCGGTTTGGGACGTGCGCTAGTTTTCTTTTCACGGACCGGTTATGGTCCGGTTACAAGACAACCCCACGGGAGCCCGGGCAACGGGCTGAGAGGGGGGCTGATGCCGCCCCCGACCGTCGAACCTGATCCGGGTAATGCCGGCGCAGGGAGGAGTGCTTCATGCACAGGTTCTTTCCTCGCATCCACGTCATAACCGACTCCATCGACGTGGTTCGTGCGGTCGCCGGCTTGGCCGACGTCGCCGTGCAGATCCGGGTCAAGAGCACCGATGCCGAGGCGTACGCGCTGGCCGTCGAGGCCGTCGAGACATGCCGCCCGGCGGGCACGATGGTGCTGGTCAACGATCGGGTCGGGGTGGCGCTGGCGGCCGGGGCGGACGGGGTGCACGTGGGCGCCGACGATCTGCCGGTGCCGGCGGCCCGCCGGGTCCTGGGACCACACGCCGTCGTCGGCGCCACCTGCCGCAACCCGCAGGCGGCCCGCGCGGCCGTCGCCGACGGGGCGAGCTATCTCGGGGTCGGGCCGGCGTTCACCACATCCACGAAGGACGGGCTGCCACCACCGCTCGGGCCGGCCGCGATCGCGGCCGTCGCCGAGGCGGTTCCGGGTACGCCGGTCCTGGCGATCGGTGGCATCACCGCGGATCGGGTGCCGCTGCTCGCGGTGCACGGTGTCGCGGCGGTGGCCGCCTTCGCGGAGGACCCGAAGGGAGCGGCTGCGGCATTCCTGGCGGCTCTGCGATGAGCGGCCGGATGCGCGTCGCGGTCGTCGGTGGCGGGATCATCGGGCTGGCCGTCGCCGCCGAACTGGTGCGGCGCGGCGGCGACGTCACCGTTTACGACCCGGAACCGGACGGGGACGGCGGCGCCTGGCACGTGGCGGCCGGGATGCTCGCGCCCGGCGGCGAGTCGGCCTTCGAATATCCGCACCTCACCAGGCTGCTGGAGGCGTCCAACGAGCTGTGGCCGGAGTACGCGGCGAGTCTCGGCGACGTCGGCTACGACGACGCCGGAACGCTCGGAGTGGCCCTGACCGCCGACGACGTCGCGGACGCGGCCCGGGAGTGGAAGCACCAGAAACTCGCGCCGTTGACCGGATCGCAGCTGCGGGACCGGGAACCGGCGCTGTCGCCGCGGGTGCGGGCCGGCGTGTTCGCGCCGGCCGAGCGGCAGGTCGACCCGCGCAGGGTCGTCGCCGCGCTGCGGGCCGGGCTGGCCGGGCACATCGTGCCGAAACGGATCAGCGCGCTCTCCGATGTGGACGCCGACGTCACCGTGGTGGCCGCCGGATGCGGCACCGCCGAACTCACCGGCCTGCCGGTTCGCCCGGTGAAGGGCCAGGTGCTGCGGCTGCGCGGCGAGCCCGGACTGATCCGGCACGTGATCCACGGATCGGCCGACGGTCGGCCGGTCTACCTGGTGCCGCGCGCGGACGGCGAGGTGGTGGTCGGCGCCACCCAGGAGGAGCGGACCGACCGGGCGATCACCGTCGGTGGCGTGCACGACCTGCTGCGGGCCGCCCTCGACCTGGTGCCCGGCCTCGCCGAGCACGAGATCACCGAGGTCACCGTGGGACACCGGCCGGGGACCCCGGACAACGCGCCGATCCTCGGATACCTCGACGACTCCCGCCGCACCGTGGTGGCCGCCGGTCATCACCGCAACGGCGTCCTGCTCGCGCCGATCACCGCGCGACTCATCGCCGACCTGGTGCTCACCGGATCGGCCGACAGCCTGATCAACGACTTCGCCCCCGGGAGGTTCGGATGCGCCTGACGATCAACGGCCGGACGGAGAGCCGGTCCGACACATGCTCGGTGGCGACCCTGGTCGCCGAGCTCATCGCCGCCCAGCGCGGCGTGGCGGTCGCGGTCAACGGGACCGTGGTACCCCGCTCGACGTGGGCCGAGGTCGACCTGGCCGACGGCGACAAGGTCGAGGTTCTCACCGCCGCGCAGGGAGGATGACGATGTTTCTGCCGGAGAACGGCCTGATCCTCGGCACCGGCGGGGCGAACAGCCTGGCCGCGCTGGAGGAGGCCATCCGGGCGTCCGAGACCACGCTGGTCACGGTGGCGCTGCGGCGGGTCGAGGCGGCCGGGCCGGGGCTGCTGCCGATGCTGGACCGGCTCGGTGTGCGGGTGCTGCCGAACACCGCCGGGTGCTACACGGCCGGCGACGCGGTGAAGACCGCACAGATGGCCCGGGAGGCGTTCGAGACCGACCTGATCAAGCTTGAGGTGATCGGTGACGAACGGACCCTGCTGCCGGACGGCGTGGAACTGCTGCGGGCCGCGGAGATGCTGGTCGTGGACGGGTTCACGGTGTTGCCGTACACCACGGACGACCCGATTCTGGCTCGCCGGCTGGCCGACGTGGGCTGCGCCGCGGTGATGCCGGCCGGGTCGCCGATCGGTTCCGGTCTGGGCATCTCCAACCCACACCACATCGAGCTGATCCGGCAGAGCGTGGACGTGCCGGTGGTCCTGGACGCCGGCATCGGCACCGCCTCCGACGCGGCGCTCGCCATGGAGCTGGGCTGCGACGCGGTGCTGGTCGCCAGTGCGATCACCCGGGCCGACGACCCGGCCGCGATGGCGGCGGCGATGCGGCACGCGGTCGCGGCCGGCCGCCTGGCCCGCGCTGCGGGGCGCATCCCGCGCCGCACGCACGCGGTGGCGTCCACAGCGGACGACGGGATCCCGGTGTGGTGACGCCGACCGGGCTCGTTGTGCTCACCGACCGGCGGTCCGCCGCCGGGCCGCTGGAGACGGTGGTCCGGCAGGCGGTCCGCGGCGGCGCGGCATGGGTCGTTCTCCGGGAACGCGACCTTCCGTACGGGGAACGTGCGGCGCTCGCCGAGCGGCTGAGGATGATTCTTCCGCCCGGGCGGCTGATCGTGGCCGGGCCGGATCCGCTGGGCGGCTCGGCCGTGCACCTGTCCGGAAGTGATCCGGTGCCGGCGGGTGTCGCGCTGGTCGGCCGGTCGTGGCACGGGACCGAGAATCTGTCGGGTGTGGACTACGTGACCGTGTCGCCGGTCTACCCGACCGCGTCCAAGCCGGGGTACGGGCCGGCGCTCGGGGCGACGGGGGCCGCCGAGTTGCGCGCGCCCGTGCCCTGGCTGGCGCTCGGCGGGATCGAGTCGGCCGAACAGGCGGCGGCGTGCGTGGCCGCCGGCGCGGCCGGGGTAGCGGTGATGGGAGCCGTGATGCGCTCCTCCGATCCGGAACGCACAGCGCGCGACCTCGCCGAGGCAGCTCTGGCGGGCAGCCGAGGCTCGTCGGCTGACGGTGAGGGTGGGAATTGGGGCGGCGGGGCAGCGCTGGCGGGCAGCTGGGGTTTGTCGGCTGACGGTGAGGGTGGGGATTGGGGCGGCGGGGCAGCTCTGGCGGGCAGCCGAGGGAGTGGGGTGCGATGACGCCACCGGTGGTGTTGACGATTGCGGGCTCGGATTCCGGTGGGGGAGCGGGGATCCAGGCGGACCTGAAGACGTTCGCGGCGCTGGGTGCGTTCGGCGCCTCGGTGATCACCGCGATCACGGCGCAGAACACGCTCGGGGTGACCGCCATCC
This sequence comes from Actinoplanes sp. NPDC024001, assembly GCF_040638955.1. Classification (NCBI taxonomy): domain Bacteria; kingdom Bacillati; phylum Actinomycetota; class Actinomycetes; order Micromonosporales; family Micromonosporaceae; genus Actinoplanes; species Actinoplanes sp. NPDC024001. Next base: position 3,105 of record NZ_JBEZZB010000022.1, on the reverse strand, counting down.
ATCCGGTGCCGGCCGAGATCGTGGCGGCCCAGCTCGACGCGGTGCTGTCGGACCTTCCGGTCGCGGCCGTGAAGATCGGCATGATCTCGGACCCGGACGTGGCGAAGGTGATCGCCGAACGTGCCGACGAGCTGCCCAACCTGGTCATCGACCCGGTTCTCGTGGCAACGGCGGGGAGCCGCTTGGGAGAGGTGGGCACGGTCGGTGTGCTCAGCTCGTACCCCTGCGTTCTGACACCGAACCGGCACGAAGCCGGCGCCCTCCTGGGCCGGCCGGTCGAGACGACCGAGGAGATGGTCTCGGCGGCAGCCGAGCTGGCCGCGCGCGGACCGCGCGCCGTCGTGGTGACCGGCAGCGAGCTGGCGCTCGACGTGCTCTGCGTCGGCGGGGAGACGACGCTGCTGCCGGGCGAACCGGTGCCGACGGTGAACAACCACGGGTCGGGGTGCACCTTCTCGTCGGCGATCGCGGTGCGGCTGGCCGCGGGTGACTCGGTGCCGGTGGCCGTGGAGGCGGCGAAGCGGTACGTGCGGCGCGGGCTCGCCGGCGGTAGCACGTGGCAGCTCGGCGCCGGTCCGGGCCCGCTGGACCACTTCGGCTGGTCCGTCTGATCTGAGTTTCGGCGGTCTGTGGGTTCCGTGCTGCCGTCCGCCGCCGGTTTCATCCTAGTTTGGGGAGGTATCGTGAGGCGCAAGGTCTATGTGGAGGGTCCCCGCCCGGACATCCAGGTTCCGTTCACCGAGGTGGTGCTGACCGGCGATCACGCGCCGGTGCGGCTCTACGACACGTCGGGTCCGGGCAGTGATCCGACAGTCGGCCTACCGGAGATGCGGAAACCGTGGCGCACCGGGCGGACCCAGCTCGCCTCGGCGCGCGCCGGGATCATCACGCCCGAGATGGAGTACGTCGCGGTGCGCGAAGGCGTTCCCGCGGAGCTGGTCCGCGACGAGATCGCCGCCGGGCGCGCGGTGCTGCCGGCCAACGTGAACCACCCGGAGTCCGAGCCGATGATCATCGGGTCGAAGTTCCTGGTGAAGGTCAACGCCAACATCGGCACCTCGGCGGTCACCTCCTCGGTCGCCGAGGAGGTGGAGAAACTGACCTGGGCGACCCGGTGGGGCGCGGACACCGTGATGGACCTGTCCACCGGCCCGCGCATCCACGAGACCCGGGAGGCGATCGTCCGGAACTCGCCGGTGCCGATCGGAACGGTCCCGATCTACCAGGCTCTGGAGAAGGTCAAGGGTGACCCGCTCAAGCTGACCTGGGAACTGTTCCGGGAGACCGTCATCGAGCAGGCCGAGCAGGGCGTCGACTACATGACGATCCACGCCGGGGTGCTCCTGGCATATGTGCCGCTCGCCGCCGAGCGGGTGACCGGGATCGTCTCGCGCGGCGGGTCGATCATGGCGGCCTGGTGTCTCGCCGAGCACCGGGAGAACTTCCTCTACACCCACTTCCGGGAGCTGTGCGAGATCTTCCGGGAGTACGACATCACCTTCTCCCTCGGCGACGGGCTGCGGCCGGGATCGATCGCGGACGCCAACGACGAGGCGCAGTTCGCGGAGTTGCGGACGCTGGGCGAGCTGACCCACATCGCCTGGGAGTACGACGTGCAGGTCATGGTCGAGGGACCCGGCCACGTGCCGATGCACAAGATCAAGGAGAACGTCGATCTGCAGGTCGAGCTCTGCGGTGGTGCGCCGTTCTACACGCTCGGGCCGCTGGCCACGGACATTGCGCCGGCGTACGACCACATCACGTCGGCCATCGGGGCGGCGATGATCGGGTGGTTCGGCACCGCGATGCTCTGTTACGTCACGCCGAAGGAGCACCTGGGCCTGCCGAACAAGGAGGACGTGAAGGCGGGCATGATCGCGTACAAGATCGCGGCGCACGCGGCGGACATCGCCAAGGGGCACCCGGGAGCGCAGGAATGGGACGACGCGCTGTCCCGGGCGCGGTTCGACTTCCGGTGGGAGGACCAGTTCGAGCTGGCGCTGGACCCGGAGACGGCGCGGTCGTACCACGACGAGACGCTGCCGGCGGCGCCGGCCAAGACCGCGCACTTCTGCTCGATGTGCGGGCCGAAGTTCTGCTCGATGAAGATCAGCCACGAGCTGCGGGCGGCCGGGATGAAGGCCAAGTCGACCGAGTTCGTCGACGCGGGCGGGCGGGTCTACCTGCCGGTGACGCCGTCGTCCTGAACGCGCTTCTCATGAACGCGGCGGCCGTCGGGTGACGGCCGCCGCGTTTCGTCAGAGCTTGTAGAACGTCACGTAGTCGTCCGGGGTGAAGTAGGCGACGCGGGTGCTGCGGTTGACGACGATCCGGTAGGCGTCACGGGCGGCGCCGCGGTTGCGGGAGTAGACGTCGTACTCGCCGTAGGTGGCGGACGGCAGCTGGCCCTCGCGGTTGTAGAAGCGGCCGCCGGTGTAGTTGTAGTTGCCGTACGGCCAGGAGTACCAGCCGGCGGTGGTGGGCCAGCCGAGCGAGGCCCAGCCGTTGAACGCCGTACGGGCGGCCGAACAGCGGCTGATCGTGCAGCTGTTGTGGACCGCCGCCTGGGCCGCGTCGGTCTGGGTGGGCGCCACCACCGCGGGGGCGACCAGCGCGGTGCCGGAGAGGGCGAATACCAGGGCCAGGCCGGAGAGGAACCGGCCGATGCGGGACAGCATGATCGAACTCCGATGCCATCGAGGGGGGTAGACCCGGACATCGATCATCGTCACCGCGCGGAGCGTCGGGTGGTACCTCCCGGCCCGGTCATTCCATCCGCGTTCAGCGAGTCTTCAGTTGCTTCCCAGGCCGTTCACCCAGTTGACGTACTCCGAGTCGCGGCCGGTCTTCGGCGCGGCCGGCGGGTGGATGGAGTCCGGCACCAGGGGCGCGCGCTGCGGCTGGGTGACGATCCGCGGGTGTTCCGCGGTGTCGATGCCGGTGCGCGGGCCGGGCTGGGCGGCGGCGAAACCGTCGAAGGACGGCGCGGGAGCGGCCGGCGCGGGCTCGGGGGCGGTACGGCGGGTACGCCAGCCCCGGCGCATGCTCGCGGCCGCACCGCCGGCCGGGTTCTGCTGCCCGGAGAAACGCGGCTCGGCCTGCGGC
>NZ_JBEZZB010000021.1:0-86106 GCF_040638955.1 Actinoplanes sp. NPDC024001 | reverse complement strand
GCCCGGCCGCCGAGCGCGGCGCGCCACCCGGCCCGAAGGGCCTCGACCCGCTCGACCACCGGCTGTGGGGCCTGCGCATGGTCCGCGCGGACCGGGCCCGCGAGGTACGGTCCGGCGACCCGGGCGTCACCGTCGGGGTGCTCGACACCGGCCTCGACGCGGAACACCCGGACCTCGCCCCGCACTTCAGCCGGACCCTCTCCCGCAACTTCGCGCCCGACATCCCGGCCGTCGACGGCCCGTGCGAGGTCAAGGGCTGCCTCGACCCGGTCGGCACCGACGACGGCGGCCACGGCACCCACGTGGCCGGCACCATCGGGGCGGCGGCCGACGGCGCCGGGATCTCCGGGGTGGCGCCCGGCGTCACCCTCGTCGAGCTCAAGGGCGGCCAGGACTCCGGCTACTTCTTCCTCGACCCGGTGGTGGACGCGCTGACCTACGCCGGCGACGCGGGCCTCGACGTGGTGAACATGTCCTTCTTCGTCGACCCGTGGCGGTTCGTCTGCTCGGCCAACCCGGCGGACAGCAAGGAACGGCAGGCCGAGCAGCGGGCCATCATCACCGGGCTGAACCGGGCGCTGCGTTACGCGCACGAGCGTGGGGTCACGCTGATCGGCGCGCTCGGCAACACCCACGAGGACCTGGGGCGGCCGCGGACCGACACGAGCAGCCCGAACTACGGTGGGGAGCCGTACCCGCGGAAGATCGACAACTCCACCTGCCTGCACCTGCCGCAGGAGGGGCCGCACGTCGTCAACGTCACCGCGGTCGGGCCGTCCGGGCGCAAGGCCGACTACTCGAGCTACGGCGTCGAGCAGACCGGGATCGCGGCCCCCGGCGGCGACCGCTCCGACGGGCACGGCACGGCCGGCGAGATCCTCTCCAGCTACCCGAAGAAGGTGCTGCAGGCGGAGGGGCTGGTCGGCAAGGACGGCGAGATCACCAGCGACGGCGCCGACTCGGTGGTCAAGGACTGCTCGTCCGGTACCTGCGCCTACTACCTGTACGCCCAGGGCACCTCGATGGCCGCCCCGCACGCCACCGGGGTGGCCGCGCTGATCGTCGGCCGGGGCGGGAAGGACATGAGCCCGGCCGCGGTCGAGCGGGAGCTCTACCGGACCGCCGACGCCCGGCCCTGCCCGGAACCCCGGCTGCAGAGCTACCGTGACCGGCCGGCCGAGTTCACGGCCCGCTGCGAGGGCAACCGGGCGTTCAACGGCTTCTACGGGCACGGGATCGTCGATGCGTACGCGGCCGTCGTGTCGCACGGCCGGGGCGGCCGTCGGTAAAGTCCGGCCGCTACCCTTGTACGGTGACGCTGCGCTTGTATGACACCGCGACCCGATCGGTCCGGGACTTCGTCCCGATGACTCCCGGTCAGGTGGGGATCTACCTGTGTGGTCTCACCGTGCAGTCCCCACCGCACATCGGCCACCTCCGGTCCGCCGTCAACTACGACGTGCTGCGCCGCTGGCTGCTGCACGTCGGGCTGGACGTGACGCTGATCCGGAACGTGACCGACGTCGACGACAAGATCCTGGTGAAGGCGGTTCAGCAGAACCAGCCCTACTGGGCGATCGCCTATGCGAACCGGCTCCTGCTGGACCGCGACTACCGCGCGCTGAACGTGTTGCCGCCCACCTACGAGCCGCTGGCCACCGGGCACATCACCGAGATGCACGACCTGATCAAGGTGCTGATCGAGCGCGGTCATGCGTACCCGGCGGAGTCCGGCAACGGCGACGTCTACTTCGACGTCCTGTCGTACCCGGAGTACGGCGCGCTCTCCGGCCAGAAACCGGAGGACATGCGCGGCTCCGACGTGGCCGAGCGGGACAAGCGCGACCAGCGTGACTTCGCGCTGTGGAAAAGCGTGAAGCCCACCGAGCCGGAGGACGCCTACTGGTCCTCGCCGTGGGGCCGCGGCCGGCCGGGCTGGCACATCGAGTGCTCCGCGATGGCCCGTCGCTATCTCGGCGACGAGTTCGACATCCACGGCGGCGGCCTGGACCTGACCTTCCCGCACCACGAGAACGAGATCGCCCAGTCCAAGGCGGCCGGGCTCGGTTTCGCCCGCTACTGGGTGCACCACGCGTTGCTCAACCTCGGCGAGGCCAAGATGAGCAAGTCGCTGGGCAACGTGATCGACCTGGAGTCGGTGGGCCGCGACGGCATCCGTCCCGTCGAGATGCGGTATTACCTGGCCGCCCCGCACTACCGCTCGCGGATCGACTTCACCGCCGAGGCGCTCGGCGAGGCCGCCGTGGCCTACCGCCGGATCGAGGGGTTCGTGCAGCGTGCCGTCGAGGTCGTGGGGCAGGGCCGGCCCAAGGCGGTGCCGCCGGCGTTCGCCGAGGCGATGAACGACGACCTGAACACCTCGGCCGGGCTGGCGATCGTGCACGACACCGTCCGGGAGGGCAACACCGCGCTGGCCGCCGGCGACGAGCCGGCCATCCGCGGTGCGCTGACCGCGGTCCGGGCCATGCTCGGCGTGCTCGGCCTCGACCCGCTCGACCCCGCCTGGGGCGGTGGCGAGGGCGGCAACGACCTGAAGCCGGTTGTCGACTCACTGGTCGCGCTGGCACTGGAACAGCGGGCACAAGCCCGCGCACGGAAAGACTGGGCTGCCGCCGATTCGGTGCGGGACCAGCTCAAGAACGCGGGTATTCAGGTGGAGGACACTCCGACCGGGCCGCGCTGGACGGTAGGAGAACACTGATGCCGGGCAATTCGTACAACGTGAGCAAGCGGGCGACCTCGAAAAAGGGCGCCTCGGTCGGCTCCGGCGGCAAGAACAAGTCCGGTCTGAAGGGGCGGGGCAAGACCCTGCCCGCTGACGAGCGGCCCTGGCACAAGGCGTACTCGGGCACCGAGAAACTGCCCGAGAAGACCGCGCGCAAGCAGGACAAGGAGCGCCGGGCGGCGGCGGCCGAGGGGCGCGCCCCCAAGGTCGGCGTTCCCGGCAGCAAGGACACCACCTGGGGCCGCGGCGGTGGCCGGGCCTCCGGGATCACCCGGGCGCAGACGACGCGCGGCCGTGCCGCCGGTCCGCGCGGCCCGCGGGTCGCCCCCGGCCGCCGGTCCAACCCCACCAAGGAAGGTCCCGAGCTGCTGCTCGGGCGCAACCCGGTGGTGGAGGCGCTGCGCGCGCTGGTCCCGGCGACGGCGCTCTACGTGGCACAGGGCATCGACATCGACGACCGGGTGACCGAGATCGTCCGGACCTCCGGCGACCGGGGCATCCCGATCCTGGAGATCAGCCGCAACGAGCTGGACCGGATGACCGGCGGGGTGCTGCACCAGGGCATCGGCCTGCAGGTCCCCCCGTTCGCGTACGAGGACTTCGACGACCTGGTCGCCGCCGCGCTGGAGCAGACCGCCCCGCTGCTGGTCGCGCTCGACGGCATCACCGACCCGCGCAACGTGGGCGCCGTGATCCGATCGGTGGCCGCCTTCGGCGGGCACGGCGTCTTCATGACCGAGCGCCGGGCCGCCGGGATCACCGCGACCGCCTGGCGCACCAGCGCCGGCGCGGCCGCCCGCGTCCCGGTCTCCCAGGTGGTCAACCTGACCCGGGCGATCAAGTCGGCGCAGAAGGCCGGGTTCACCGCGATCGGTCTGGACGCCGACGGCGAGACCGATCTGTACCAGTTGGAGGCCGCGGTCGGCCCGCTGCTGGTGGTGGTCGGCTCCGAGGGCCGCGGTCTGTCCCGGCTCGTCGGCGAGACCTGCGACCTGCGGGTGAGCATCCCGATGGCCTCCGACGTGGAGTCCCTCAACGCCAGCGTCGCGGCCGCGGTGACCCTCGCCGAGGTGGCGCGCCGCCGGCTTCAGGGCTGACAGACCCGCTTTCCGTACGGCGCGGCGCCCGCGCCGTACGGAATCGGGGTCAGAAGTAAGCGCGCAGCCGGCTGCCGTCGGTGAGGAAGAGCCGGCCGTCGGCGACAGCCGGCGGGTAATTCTGGTCGCTGGGCATGCCGCCGCGCAGGCCACGCCCGGTGACCGCGTCGACGATCCGCAGTGGTGAACCCATGCCGGACGGGCCGTAGAGCAGGCTGCCGGCCCGTGCCGGTTGGCCTGCGGCGCCGGGCAGGTGCACCGACCAGAGCTTGCGGCCGGTCCGTGCGTCCAGGCAGATGATGCTGCGATGACGCGGGAAGTAGACGCGCTGGTCGTCCGCGGTGACCGACGGCGACGGCCACGCCGACTTCCAGATCGGCACCCCGTCGGCCGCGTTCACCGCGGTCAGCCCGCCGCCCGCCCCGCCGACGTAGAAGCGGGTGCCGGCCGGATCGCTGCCGACGGCATACCAGTTCTCCGTGGTCTGCCAGAGGGTGGCGCCGGTGCTCACGGCAACCGCTCGTGATCCCTGATCGGTACGCAACAGCAGCCGCCCGCCCGCCGACAGCAACCCGTCGCCGCGCGTGCCGGTGAGCCGCCAGGCCCGGAAACCGTCGGCCAGCCGGTACGCGGTGGTGCTGAGCGCGAAGTCGGGCCGGGTGTCGACCACGGCCAGCCCGCGGTCGACGACCATGTCCTGCGCCGGACCACCGAGCGGAACGTCCCACAGGCGCGCCCCGGTGCTGCCGTTGAAGGCGGTCAGGTAGCTGCCCTGCCCGTCGCACGCATATGTCAAAGCAACAAGTTTGCCGTCACCGACCGCCAGCCGGGTAACCCCTCGCCGTAGCAGCGCGGCGTGCCAGCGGCGCACCCCGGTCGCCGGATCGTACGCCCCGACCCCACCCGGATCACTGGTGTAGACGTTCCCGCCCGCAACCAGAGGCTCCCGCCCGATCTCACAGTCCGGAGCCCCCCGCGTAGAAATCTCCCACCGCTTACCAATCGCCCCGACCGTCGCCGCGTTAAGCCGGCTCTCCAACGGATTGAAATACGTCGCACCAGGGCCGTATCCGGGCTGATTCCACTCCGAGGCAGGGGTGAGGGTGAAGGCCACAGCCAGGGCGGCCACCAGTACGGAACTCATAAAAAGATCAAAGACCGATCACCCAGACGCGCGGGCGATCCACTCACCGCAACCACCGTAACGTGGGGGGTGCGGGGGCCTCGGCCCCCCGGTAAGCACGCGAGGCGTCCCGGTCCGCGCTTTCCGCGGACAAGGGCACCCGACGACCGAGCCCCCGGTCGGGATCGAACCGACGACCTCCCGTTTACAAGACGGGTGCTCTGGCCAGCTGAGCTACAGGGGCATGCGGGCCTCAGCATAACGTCCTGTGATGCGGTCGCCATCTTGGCAGGTCCGGCAAAAACAAATACGGTTGCGGGGCTGTTCCTTCTACTCGGATCGTCCGGCACGTTCCTGCCGGTGGAAAGGAAGTCGATTCACCATGGCTACCGTCACGTATGACAAGGCCTCCCGGATTTACCCGGGCTCCGAGCGCCCAGCGGTCAACGAGCTGAACCTCGAGATCGGCGACGGAGAGTTCCTCGTCCTGGTCGGCCCCTCCGGTTGTGGCAAGTCCACCAGCCTGCGCATGCTCGCCGGCCTGGAGGACGTGGACCGCGGCCGCATCCTCATCAACGACAAGGACGTCACCCACCTCCCGCCGAAGTCCCGTGACATCGCGATGGTGTTCCAGAACTACGCTCTCTACCCGCACATGACGGTGTACGAGAACATGGCGTTCGCCCTGAAGCTGCGCAAGACCCCGAAGGCGGAGATCGACCGCGCCGTCAAGGAAGCCGCCGCGCTGCTCCAGCTCGAGGAGTACCTGTCGCGGAAGCCGAAGGCGCTCTCCGGTGGTCAGCGTCAGCGTGTCGCCATGGGCCGCGCGATCGTGCGCCAGCCGCAGGTGTTCCTCATGGACGAGCCGCTGTCGAACCTCGACGCCAAGCTGCGTGTCCAGACCCGTTCGCAGATCGCGACCCTGCAGGCGAAGCTCGGCGTCACCACGGTTTACGTGACGCACGACCAGGTCGAGGCCATGACCATGGGTCACCGGGTCGCGGTCATGCTGGACGGCGTGCTGCAGCAGGTGGACACCCCGCGGGCGCTCTACGACACCCCCGGCAACGTCTTCGTCGCCGGCTTCATGGGCTCCCCGGCCATGAACATCAAGACCGTTCCGCTGACCGAGGGTGGCGCCACCTTCGGCTCGCTGAACATCCCGCTGACCCGCGAGCAGGTCGCCGCGGCCCAGCAGGGTGGCGAGGGCAAGGTCACCATCGGTTTCCGCCCGGAGGCCGCCGACGTGGTCGGCGAGTCGATCGACGCGCTGCCGATCAAGGTGGACCTGGTCGAGGACCTCGGCTCGGACGCGAACGTCTACGGCCACTCCGAGGTCGGCGGCGGCTCCGAGCGGTTCGTGGTGCGGACCGAGCGTCGCAACATGCCGCACATGGGCGAGACGGTCTACATCCGGCCGCAGACCAACGCGCTGCACGTCTTCAACGCCGGCTCCGGCATCCGGATCTGACGTAAGGCGAAATCTGTCGGGCGGTCTCCCTGCGGGGAGGCCGCCCGACGGCGTTTCAGCCCGCGGTGCTTCAGCCCGCGGCGTTCCAGTCTGCGGTGTTTCAGCCCGCGATGCGGAACAGCATGAACTTCTCCTGGCCGACGCAGGCCAGTACCGACGTGTTCCACGAGCACGAGGCGGTGTAGACGTCGCGGATCTCGCCCATCGGCACGGGGGTGTCGCCGAGGTGCACCCCGGAGAGGGTCCGGTTGCCGAGTGAGGCGGTGAGCGGGTCGGCGAAGCGCAGGAGGTTGCCGCCGTCCAGCCGGGCGGCGCGCCCGGTGGCGGTCCAGACCTTGGCGCCGTCACCGTCGATCAGGGCCACCTCGTCGTCGGCGGAGCTCCGGGTCACCAGCACGGAGTCGCCGACCGGGGCGAGCGATTCGACCTCGGGCATGTCCTCGTCCCACAGGATGCCGCCTTTGACCGCGTCGACGGCGATCACCCGGTCCTTCTTGCGGTCGTAGCCGTCGGTCTCGACGAAGCAGAGCCGCTGCTCCCCGCAGGGGGCGAAGGTGCTGAGTGTCGAGTCCGGCCCGGCGGTGTAGAGCGTGACCGGCTCACCCAGCTCGTTCAGGTCGTAGGCGAAGATCCGCTGGGCGTCGCCGGTCGAGTCCTGCACGTAGAGCCGGCCGTCGTGGGCAAGCGCCTCGTTGCTGGTGTTCGCGACGCTCTTGCGGGACTTGAGGATCTTGGGGGAGTCGATGTCGAGCACGTTGGCCGAGTTGTCGCCGTTGATCTGCACGATCCGCGGGTCGTCGCCGTGGTCCGGGTCGAGCGGCCGGCCGAAGACACCGGCCGGGCCGGACAGGTCCTTGCCGGTGGTGACCTCGACGAGGTGCGACGAGTCCGGGTCGTCCTGTTCGTGGGCGACCTTGCCGGTGCCCAGGCTGAGCCAGAGCAGCCGGCCCTCACCCTTCTCTTCCACCAGCGCGTTCTTTGCTCCGAAGTGCACCTCGTCGGAGCTGCCGAGCGGCCGGTCCCAGAGCCGGCGGCCGCTGTCGTCGGCGTCGAGGACGACCATCAGGGTCTGGCTGGTGGCCGAGTTGAGCGTGGAGAAGAGGGCGACGCCGCTGGGCAGCGCGACCATCTGCTGCCAGCCGGTGACGCGGGAGTCGGTGACCTCGGTGCGCCAGACCTCCTTGCGCGAGTCGATGTCGACGGCGACGACGCCGAGCTTGCCGTCGGAGTCGGAGCTCGCGTAGTAGGCCCGGTCCCCGGCGATCCCGGTGCTCGACCAGCTCGACGAGATCGGCACCATGGCGTCGAAGGTCTTCCCCTGGTCCAGCTGCCGGAAGTCGAGCGCCGGATAACCCGGCCAGAGGAGCACGGCGGCGGTCACCCCGAGCGCGACGGCGCCGGCGGCGATTGCCGCCCAAACCCCTTTCCGGTACGCCCGGCGCGGGCGTCCCGGGGTTTCCGGTGGGGTTCCGGGCGCGCCCTGGATGGTCCAGGTGGAGTGGGGGTGCGCCGGGGAGTTCGGGTCGGACAGGTGGAAGGGCACGTGTCCGCCGGCGATCGCGGCGGCTTCGGCGGCGGCCCAGGGGTCGACCGGCGCGACATACTCCGGGTCCGGCTCGGTGCGGATCCGCTCGGTCCGCTCGCCCTCGTCGGGGTTGTCCGCCCGCGATGCCGAGCCCGCGGGAGCCGCCGGGCTCTGCGGCGCGGGGCTCTGCGGCGCGGGGCTTTGTGGCGCGGCGTAGTGGGGTGCTGGGCTTTGTGGCGCGGCGTTGTGAGGCGTCGGGCTTTGCGGCGCGGCGTTGTGAGGCGTCGGGCTTTGCGGCGTGACGTTTTGGGGCGCTGGGCTTTGCGGCGCGCCTTCGGTCCGGGCGTCGCTGGCGGTCGGCGCGGCTTCGGTTCGGGTGTCGCTGGCGGTTGGCGGGCCTTCGGTCCGGGCGTCGCTGGCGGTCGGAGGGCCCTCGACGCGGGTGTCGGCCAGCACCGGGTGGTGCGGGACCGTGGCCGCGGTCGGGGCCGGATCGGCCGCCGGGGCGAGGCCGGGAGTGAACCGGGCCGGTGCGCCCGCCTGGTGGGGCTGCGGCACGGTGGGCTGGGTCTCGCCGCCCACGGTGCCGGAGTCGCCGCTGCCAGGAACCGCCATCTCGCCGCCCTTCTCCGCCACCACGTCGGCACGTCATGCTACCGATCGGAACGACAGCGATCATTCCTCCGCCCGTCGGAGAGCGCTCGCCGGAATTGAGTGCTGAATCGTGATATATCCCCTGGCTATCGTGGCGCCATGCGCATCGAACGTGTCACCGCCGCAGCCGAGGTGCATCGCGCGGCCGACCTTTTCGACGCGCCCCCGATCGAGGAGGCCACCCGCCGCTTTCTCGGCGACCCGGGCCACCACCTGCTGCTGGCCTATGACGAGGCGGGCCGCCCGATCGGGATGATCAGCGGGGTCGAGACCACCCACCCCGACAAGGGCACCGAGATGCTGGTCTACGAGCTGGGCGTGGCGCCGGTGGCCCGCCTGCAGGGTGTCGCCACCGCCCTGGTCAACGCGCTGGCCGAGGTCGCCCGCGGCAACGGCTGCTATGGCATGTGGGTGGCGACCGAGTCCGACAACAAGGCGGCGCTGGCCACCTATCGCCGGGCGGGCGCCTGCGAGGAGATGACGTTCACCCTGCTCAGCTGGGATCTGAGCGACGGCCCGTCGTGACCGGCGTGGTCACCAGCGGCGGCCGGTCCGAGGGCGGCCAGACATAGGGGAGATCGTCCGCTACGTCGTCGCCGAAGACCGGGCGGTAGAACTCCGGGTCCTTACGGATCAGGGCCGACCGGTGGCTGAGGTGCAGGGGCTCGTCGCCGAGCCAGGGCGGCAGGTCACCGGCTGCGGCCAGCTCGGGCTGGGTGCGGATGACGTCGATGCCGGTCGCCGCGCGCAGATCCACCACCAGGGTGGCGGCGCAGGTGTCGGCGCGGCCGGTCTCGGTCCAGACGTCGCACATGTCCAGCCCGTAGCGGACGAGCGCCTCCTCGTACCCGTGCCACATCTTCACCGCGGGGTGGTGCCGCCACCCGTACCCCGGCTGGGTGAGACCGCGCAGCACCTGGATGGCCTCGACGCGCTGCTTCCCGAGCCGTTTCATGTCGAGCGCGCGAGCGCTCGCGAGGAAGTCCGGAAACGGCAAGAAAGTCTGCATGATCTGATTGTCCGCCGCGCGGGCGGCCCACCACCAAGTGTGGGGATTTCGGGTGCGAATCGCACCCGAAATCCCCACGGAAGAAAAGAGGGTTACTTGCCGACGAAACCGTCGACCGGCTCCTCGTGCAGGCGCGGGTCGTCGACCTCGGCGGCGAAGCCCCGCGACGTGGACGAGGACGGGACCGGCGTCGCCGAGGCGGCCGGGGTGGCGGCTGCGGCCGGGTCGGGCTGCGCGGTCGGCATCTCGGAAGCGGCCGGGGCCACCGCCGGGTCGGTCGGCAGCGCCGAGGCGGTCGGCGGGGTGCTGGCCGGGACGTTCGTGGCGGAGCGGGCCGGCTTCATCCGGACCGGGCGGCCGCCGATCGGCAGGCCGGAGATGTCCGACTGCACGTTGGCGATCCGCTGCTGGAGCTGGTCCACCGTGCTGCTGCCGTCGATCCCGCCGAGCAGCGGGAAGTCGGCGCTCTGCGCCTCGGTGCGGGTCAGCGCCACCGGCCGCTCGTCGGCGGCCGGGGTCCGCGTGCCGGCACCGGTGCCGGCCGCCGCGGGCAGGCCGGCCGGCGTGAGACCGCTGAACAGGGTGCCGTCGACGACGCTGTCGACCGGCAGGTTGGCGATCTGGAGGCCCTGGCCGGCGAGCGGCATCGGGACACCCTGGACCGGCAGGCCACCGAGCGCGCCGCGCGGCTTGTCGGTGTTGTCCGGCAGGGTGCGGCTGACCACGTCGGCGGCGGGCAGCAGCTTGCGGTCGGCCGGCTTCTCGATCGGGCGGGCCTGCTGTTGCTGCGCGCCCGGCTGCACCTGGACCAGCTTGCGGCCGGGGCCCGGTTCGAGGGTCACCAGCGGCTCACCGCTGAGCGGGTCCGACGCGATGGGGCTGGACAGCCGCCAGTCGTTGGTCGGCTCGAGCGCGTAACCGAGCGCGGTCAACGGCGCGTCGGCGACGCTGGGGTTCGGGAGCACGTCCGCCCGAGCGGGCGCTGCTCCGAGAAGGAGGATTCCGCAGGCGATTGCTCCGGCACACCACAACTTGCGCACTGATCTTCTCCAGCCACATCGGACGATAAGTTGGCGGCAATACCCACCAAGTCGGACGAATGGTTCGGATGGGGCAACGAGCGGCCCCGCAGACGGGTTCCGGCTGACTACGATCTGCGAACGTGAGTGTCGTTCCCGCCGATGACGTTTCCGACGCCCGCCCGTCCGATGGGGACAATCGGCCCCACCTGGTGCTTTGCGGGGCGGACGCGCTGGTCTACACACTCGCTGAGGAGCTGGCGAATTCCCGCCACCGGATCCGGGTCACGGTGATCACTCCGCACCGGCTGCGCCCCGACGTGCCCGATCTGGCCCGGCTGAGCGAGCACGGCGTCCGCTGGCACAAGGCCGATCGGCTCGACGAGAAGACCTTCCGGGAGGCCGGGCTGGCCGGTGCGACGGCCCTCGCGCTGGTGATGCCGGACGACATGGTCAACCTGCACGCCGCGCTCTGCGCCCGCGAGGTCGAGGCGAACCTGCGGGTCGTGGTGCGGATGTTCAACACCGGCCTGGGCGACAGCGTGGTCCGGCTCTTCCCGGACTGCGCGGTGCTCTCGGACGCCGAGATGGCCGCGCCGGCCTTCGTCGCGGCGGCGCTCGGCGAGGTCGCTCCGACCCATTTCCGGCACTCCGACCGTACGCTCTATGTCGCTCACCGTGCCGACGTGGCGAGCAAGCGCGTCGTGCTGACCCTGACCAGCACCGGCGCCGACGGCGAGGTGAGTGTGCTGCCGGCGGAGCCGGCACGCGAGGCGGCGCGACCGGGCGACCTGGTGCTGGCCGAGGCGGTCGGTGGCCCGCCGGGCGAGGACCTGACCCGGCGGCTGCTCAGCCGGGCCAGCCGGCGGCATCCGCTGCGCGCGGTGGGCCGGGTGCTGCGGGCCGCGCTGAGCCGCAAACTCGGCATCGCGGTGGTGGTCACCGTGGCGATCACGATCATTGCCGGTGCGGTGCTGAGCCGTTTCGACCAGCCGCACTACGACTTCTGGAAGTCGATCTACGTGACGCTGCTGACCGCGGTCGGCTCGTCCGATGTGGAGGTCGAACGCCCGGCGGTCGCGCAGATCGCCCAGCTGGTGCTCACCCTCGCCGGCCTGGCGATCATCCCGCTGATCACCGCCGCGGTGGTGGACGGCATGGTGAACGCGCGGCTCGCGCTCAGCCAGGGCCGGATCGCCGGGGAGATCCGCGACCACATCGTGCTGGTCGGGCTCGGCAACGTCGGCACCCAGGTGCTGCGGCAGCTGCACGACCTGGGCCTGCGGGTGGTGGCGATCGACCGGCACGGCCAGGCACGCGGGACGAAATCGGCCCGCCGGCGCGGTATTCCGGTGATCATCGGGGACGCCTCGTCGGAGGAGACCCTGCAGCTGGCGTCGATCGACACCTGCCGGGCCCTGGTGGTGCTCTCCACCGACGACCCGGTCAACCTGCAGGCCGCGCTGCACGCCCGCGGCGCCCGCGAGGATCTGCGGGTGGTGCTGCGGCTGTTCGACGACGACTTCGCGAAACGGGTCGAGTCGGCCTTTCAGATCAACATCTCGCGCAGTGTGTCCCGGCTCTGCGCCCCGGTCTTCGCGGCCGCCCTGCTGGAACGCGACGTGCACGCCACGATCCCGGTCGACCGGCACGCGGTCATGGTCGCCACGGTGACCGTCTACGCCGGGTCCACCCTGGACGGTGCGCCGCTGGAGCACGCCGACCACCCCGGTGCGGCCCGGGTGATCGGGATGTCCGCCGCCGGGCAGGAGTGGGTCGACTGGGTGCCGGACCGCCGCCGGGTGCTGGCCGAGGGCGACCGCATCCTGGTTGCCGCCCGGCGCGACGGTCTGCGCGCGCTGGTCGAGCTGGCGAGCCCGCCGCTAAACGAGGCCGCCGCTCAGTGACTCCGCCTCCACGCCGAGCACGGCCTGCTCGTCGGGCTTGTTGACCAGCACCTCGGTCAGGTAGGACTGCACGGCCGGCGCCATGCCGACGTCCCGCCCGGCCCGCTCGGAGAGCAGCCACTTGTGCTGGATGATCTGCGAGAAGATCTCCTGCGGCTCCAGCTTGCGGCGCAGCTGCGGCGGCACCGCCCGGACCACCGGCTCGAAGACCTCGGTCAGCCAGCGGTGCGCGGCCTGCTGCTCGTCGGTGAGGTGGCTCTCCGCGCGGTAGGTGTCCAGGTCGTTGAGCAGCTGCCGGGCCTGGTTCTCCTCGGCGTCCAGGCCGGTCAGGCGCATCAGCCGGCGGGTGTGGTAACCGGCGTCGACCACCTTGGGCCGCACCTTGTAGCCACCGTCCATGGTGGACATGGAGACCTCGGCGACGTCGAACCCCATCTCGTTGAGGCGCCGGATCCGCCGCTCGATGTGGTGCCGGGCGTCCCGCGCGACCTCCTGCTCATAGGTCACCTCGTGCCACAGCCGCTCATAGCGGGCCACGATGTCGTCGACCACCGTCTCCGGGTCGATCGACTCGTGCAGCAGCTCGGCGGCCTGCAGGTCGAGGCACTCGCCGAAGATGTTCAGCCGCAGGATCTCGATGTCCTCGCTGCGCTGGCCCTCGGAGAGTTTCGGGTAGAGGTTGCCGGTCTCGGCATCCACCAGGTACGCCGCGAAGGCGCCCGCGTCCCGCCGGAACAGTGTGTTCGACAGCGAGCAGTCACCCCAGGAGAACCCGGTCAGGTGCATCCGCACGATCAGCGCGGCCAGCGCGTCCAGCAGGCGGTTCATCGTCTCCGGGCGCAGCACCCGGGAGAACAGCGCCCGGTACGGCAGGGAGAACTGCAGATGCTTGGTGACCAGCACGGTCTCCAGCGGCTCACCGTCGAGGGTCTGCCGGTCGGTGGCGATGGCGACCGCCTGCACCGCCGGGAAGTCGATCCGCTCCAGGGCGCGGAGCAGATCGTACTCCTTCTCGGCGATCCGCTCCCGGGTCTCCTTCATCGCGTAGACGACGTCGTTCAGCTTGACGAACCGGACGATGTGCCGCGAGATGCCCTGCGGTAGCGCGACCAGGTGGTCAGCCGGCCATTCCTCGAGCGGAATGTGCCACGGCAGATCCAGCAATGCCGGGTCGATGAGGGCGGACGTGATGCGCACCGACCAAGTGTGCACTTTCGTGCGGCGCGTCGCGTCCGTACGTGGCTCGTTACACAGGTGCGAAACGGGCCGACGAACCTAGCGGGAGTGGCATGCGACGCAAGACAGGCATCGTCATCGGAGCGTGCGCCGCCCTGGCGCTGGTCGCCACGGCCGGCTCAGTGGCGATCACGCGTACCAACGATCGTCCGGTCGGGATCTGGCACGACGGGCCGGGCGTCGCGCGTACCCCGGTGGCGGCGCAGGGTCACGCAACGCCCTCGCCGGCCGGCACGGGTGACGCGGCGCAGCGAACGCCGGCGAAGGCCGGCCGGAAGGCGGCGGCCTCGCCGTCGGCCAGCGCCGGCACGACGAAGACACCGGAGTCGGCCGAGGTGCGGGGCGACCGGCGGCTCGAATCGGCGCCGGCGGCCGGACGGCAGCGGATCGGCGAGCTGCTGCGGGTGGACCGCCTGCTCGGCTACCTGGCCGGGCCGAAGAAGGAGAAGTTCCACTACCCGGGCGCCTCCTACGTGAAGCTGCACTTCGACCGGCTGGCGCTGCTGCCCGGCGACTATGTGACCGTGTCGAACCCGTCCGGCACCGAGTCGTACCGGTACGAAGCCGGTGAGACCGACGGCCGGTGGGCCATGTCGATCACCGGGGACACCGCGGTGCTGGAGGTGCACCGGGCGGTCAACCCGCTCGGTCTCGGCTCGGTGCTCGGCAGCCTGGGCGTGCACGTCGACCAGGTCGCCCGCGGGTTCGAGCGGGGCGAGAAGGCGCCGGCCTCGCCCGGCCGCGAGGAGTCGGTCTGCGGCACGGACACCTCGACCGACGCGGTCTGCTACCAGTCGAAGGACCCGGTGGCCTACACCAAGTCGAAGGCGATCGCCCGGCTGCTGATCAACGGGACCGAGCTGTGCACCGGCTGGCGGGCCGGGCCGAAGAACCGGATGGTCACCAACAACCACTGCCTCACCACGTCCGACGAGGCGTACGACACCGAGGTGTGGTTCAACTACGCGTGCGCGAGGTGCGGTGGCTACGACGTCTTCAAGCCGACCAAGGTCTGGGGCGACAAGGTGCTCGCCACCGACCGGGTGCTGGACTACACGCTCTTCACCGTCGACGGGTTCGCCGCGGTCGAGAAGTTCGGCTACCTGACGCTGGACACCGCGCGCCCGGCCCGGGGGCAGGCGCTCTACGTGCCGCAGCACCCGGCCGGCGAACCCACCCGGATCGCCGGTGGACAGGGCGACAAGGCGGGCAACTGCGCGGTCGAGAACCCGGACTACACCGGGTACGCGGCGCACTCGGACGTCTCGTACTACTGCGACACCGCGGGTGGGTCGTCCGGCTCGCCGGTGCTGTCCCGCGCCACCAACAAGGTCGTGGCGCTGCACCACTTCGGCGGATGCCCCAACTCGGGGGTGCGGGGGGACCTGCTGGCCAGCCGGTTGCGCGCGCACCTTTAGCTTGTAGGCGTGCGTACATCTCGTTGGTGGCCTGATCTCCTGGCCCTTGCCGGGTTCGTGGCGATCTCCGTGGCCCTGGCGAACGGTGTCTTTCTCGGCGTCGACCAGGCGGTCGCCGACTGGGCCTTCGCACACCAGCCGGCCCCGGCGTACTGGACCGCCCGGGTGCTCAACTACCTGGGCCAGGGCGGTCAGGTGCTGACGCCGATCGCGCTGATCCTGACCGGCATCCTGGTCTACCGGACGCGGTCGGTGCGGGCGGTGCTGCCGTTCGCCGCCGCGTTCGTGCTGACCTACCTCACCATCGGCCCGGCGAAGGTCTTCTTCGACCGGGCCGCGCCGCGGTTCGCCGGCCCGGAGAAGACCGTTCTGTTCAACCCGCACGCCGACGGCGGGCTGGCGATGAGCTATCCGTCCGGGCACATGGGCAACGTGCTGGTCTGGTACGCGGTGTTCGCCATCCTGATCACCGCGCTGCTGAACCGGCCGCTGACCCGCCGGGAGTGGATCCTGCTCCGCGTCGCCCCGGTCGTGATCGTCTTCGGCACCACGGTGTACCTGGGATACCACTGGATCACCGACTCGATCGCCGGGGTGCTGCTCGGCGTGGTTCTGGCCCGGCTGCTGACCCGGATCCCGTTCGACCGGATCCCGCTGCCGGACCTGCGCGGCTGGAGCCGCCCCGCCGGCCTGGCCCTCAGACGGCGGAGCCGGCTCGGAGGACCCGCTTGACGGTGAGGTCGGCGGAGAGGACGACGACGTCGGCGCGGTGGCCGGGCAGCAGCGAACCGACCTGCCCGGCGAGACCGAGCAGCCGGGCCGGCGTGGTCGAGGCCATCGCCACCGCCTCGACCAGCGGCAGGCCCGCGGCGACCGCGTTGCGCAGCGCGACGTCCATGGTCAGCGTGCTGCCGGCGATCGCGCCGCCCTCCGCCAGCCGGGCCACCCGGTCGGCCACGACGACCTCCTGCCCGCCCAGCTCGTAACGGCCGTCCGGCATGCCGGTGGCGTCCATCGCGTCGGTCACCAGGATCGAGCGGTCCGGGCCGGCGCTGCGCGCGGCGAAGGCCAGCATCCCGGGATGCAGGTGGATGTTGTCGGCGATCAGCTCGACCGCGGCGGTCGACGAGAGCAGGCCGACGACCGGTCCGGGTTCGCGGTGGTGCGGCGGGCGCATGCCGTTGAACAGGTGGGTGCCGAGGGTCGCGCCGGCAGCCACGCCGGCCTGCGTCTGATCGTACGAGGCATCGGTGTGCCCGATCGCCGCCAGCACCCCGTTCTCCCGCAGGAACGTGATCGCCTCGAGTGCGCCGGGAAGTTCCGGGGCGATGGTCATCATCCGGACCGCGCCCTCACCGATCTTGATCAGTTCGGCGAGCTCGGCCGGAACCGGGTCGCGCAGGAAGGCCGGGTTCTGCGCACCGCAGCGGGCCCCCGACAGGTACGGCCCCTCGAAGTGGATGCCGGCCAGCACGCCCTCGGCGACCAGCGGCCGGTACGCCTCGGTGGCCGAGCGCATCAGCTCGAACGGCGAACTCACCAGGCTGGCCAGCAGCGTCGTGGTGCCGTGCCCCAGGTGGAAGGCCGCCGCACCGCGGGCCGCCGCCGGGTCCCCGGTGGTGAAGGTGTGCCCGCCGCCGCCGTGGCAGTGCAGGTCCACGAAGCCGGGCACGATCACGTCGTCGCCGGCGGCGGGGTCCGGCACGATCGCGGCGATCTCCGTCCCGTCCAGGTCGAGGTGACCGGGGATGACCGCGGTGGGGGTGACGATGCGGCCGGAGATGCGAGTCATGTGGCTATTCCTGGTCTTTCGTGGGGTTGCGTCGGTGTTCCGCCGTGGGGCCGGCACTGTGGTCGAGAGCGAGCAGGGCGGCACCCCGGCAGCCGGCGGTGTCGCCGAGCTCGGCCCGGACGATCTCGGGGGTGCGGTGGAAGGTAATGCCCTCGGCGACCGCCGCGCGTACCGGGCGCAGCAGGTCGTCGCCGGCCTCGGCGAGCCCGCCGCCGAGCACCACCACCTGGACGTCGTAGAGCGCCTGCGCGGCGAGCAGCCCGGCCGCGAGTGCCTCGGCCGCCTCCTGCCAGACCCGGCCGGCCAGCTCCTCGCCGGCGGCGGCCCGGGTGGCCACGTCGAACGCGGTGGCGCCGGTGATGCCGGAGAGCTCCGCGTACCGCCGGCCGATCGACTTGGCCGAGGCCTCGGCCTCCAGGCAGCCGCGGGCGCCGCAGCCGCAGAGCGCGCCGCCGGGGCGTACCACGACGTGGCCGAGCTCGCCGGCGGCGCCGTGCGCGCCGGGGTAGCCGGCGCCGTTGATCACCAGGCCGGCGGCGATGCCGGTGCCGATCGCGACGAAGAGCACGTGGCCCCGTCCGCGCCCGGCGCCCAGGCGAGCCTCGGCGAGCGCGCCGACCCGGACGTCGTGGCCGAGGGCGGCGGGCATGCCGAGCCGCTGGACGGCGAGGTCACGCAGCGGTACGTCGCGGAAGCCCACGTTCGCGGACCAGACCGCCACCCCGTTCAGCTCGTCGACCACGCCGGGCACGGCGATGCCGGTGGCGACCGGGGTGAGCCCGTCGGCGCGTGCCTTACCGGCCAGGGATTCGGCGACGGACAGGATGTTCTCGGTGACCGCCTCCGGACCGCGGGCGGCCAGGGTGGGGTGACGTTCCTCGTGGACGACGGTGCCGTCCGGCCGGACCAGGGCGCACTTCATGCCCGTGCCGCCGACGTCCAGAGCGACGACGACGCTCTCTTTCACGTCATGACTGCCTTCACGTCAGGACTGCCTTCACGGCAGGACCACCTTCACGGCAGGACTGCCTTCACGGCAGGACCA
This sequence comes from Actinoplanes sp. NPDC024001, assembly GCF_040638955.1. Classification (NCBI taxonomy): domain Bacteria; kingdom Bacillati; phylum Actinomycetota; class Actinomycetes; order Micromonosporales; family Micromonosporaceae; genus Actinoplanes; species Actinoplanes sp. NPDC024001. The sequence continues at coordinate 68,064 of NZ_JBEZZB010000021.1, read as the reverse complement.
CGGAGCGGGTGAGGTTGCGGGGGTTGTCCGGGTCCAGGCCCTGGGTGGTGGCGAGCAGCACGGCGACGCGCTGCGCCAGGATCAGGTCGGCCATCGGGTCGAGCGGGGACCGGCCGCCGACCCAGCGGCCCAGCGAGGCGTACCCGCCGTGGTGCCGGCTGTGCACGTAGGCGGCGCCGGTCGCCTCCACCTCGTCGGCGAGGCCGGCCGGCACGTCACCGAAGGCCCACACCACGCGGCGCGGCCCGGCGATCGAGATCGGCCCGTGCCGGTAGTCCATGGCGGGGTACGACTCGGTCCAGTAACCGGCGGTCTCCCGGCATTTCAGGGCCGCCTCCTCGGCGAGCCCGACGGTCCAGCCGCGGCCGAGGAAGGTGATCTGGTCGAACAGCGCCGGGTGCACCGGGAGCGGCAGCCGGACGGCGACCTCGCCGTCCATCGCCACGGTCTCGAGGTCGTGGCCGAGGTGGGCGCGCAGCACGGCGAGCACGCTGGTGGCGAAGCGGGTCTGCACCACCGACTGCTCGTCGGCGAAGTCCAGCACCACGGCGTGCCCGGCCAGGTCGGCGGCGGGCTGGGCCGGGTCGGCGGTGAGCACGGTGACCGGGGTGTTCTCGCCGACGGTCCGCATCACGTCCAGGACCTCGGTGGTGGTCCCCGACCGGGTGATCGCGACGAGCCGGTCGTAGCGGCGGGTGTACGGGAAGTCGGAGGCCTGGAAGGCGTCGGTCTCGCCGTGCCCGGCCTGCTCGCGCAGCACCGCGTAGGACTTCGCCATGAACCAGGAGGTGCCGCACCCGACGACGGCGACTCGTTCACCGCGCTCCGGCAGGCCCGGCGAATCGGCTAGCTTCGCGGCCCGTCGCCAGCACTCCGGCTGAGTGGCGATCTCCGCTTTGACATGGCTCATGGCTGTTCCTCACCGGTAGTTGCTGCGCATTCGCGCTCGGTTCCCGGGTATTTCGCGCGTTATTGTGCTCATGACCTGGCCGTGACGGCAAGTTGTCACTGTCGTTCGCGCATCGGGTCGCTTTGCTTCCGGGCCTTTCGCGCACTAATGTGCACACACTTATCATGGAACGTGCATCTGGGAGTGTTGGGTGGACCGGTACGCGCGGTGGAATGCCCTGCTCGAGCTACTCACGGAGAGCGGCCGGGTAACGGTGGAGGAGGCCTCGGAACGTCTTGACGTGTCCCAGGCCACCATTCGCCGCGACTTCGACCAGCTCGCCCAGCAGCAGATGATCACGCGCACCCGGGGTGGTGCGGTCGCCAACGGAGTCTCGTACGACCTGCCCCTGCGGTACAAGAGCGCCAAGCACTCCGCCGAGAAGCAGCGCATCGGTGAGGCCGCCGCCCGCCTGGTCACCCCCGGCACGGTCGTCGGCCTCAACGGCGGCACCACGATCACCGAGGTGGCCCGCGCCCTGGCAGTCCGCCCCGACCTGAACGTCAGCGGCGACGGCGCCCAGCTCACCGTGGTGACCAACGCCCTCAACATCGCCAACGAGCTGCTGGTCCGCTCCCGGATGAAGATCGTCGTGGCCGGCGGCGTGGTCCGCCCGCAGTCGTTCGAGGTGGTCGGCCCGCTCGGCGGCGCCCTCCTCAAGGAGGTCACCCTCGACATCGTCCTGCTCGGCGTCGACGCCCTCGACGTCGAACTCGGCGCGGCCTCCCACCACGAGGGCGAGGCGTCGATGAACAGCCTGATGGTCGCCCGCGCCAAGCGGGTGGTGGTGATCGCCGACTCGTCGAAGCTGGGCGGGCACGCCTTCGCCCGGATCTGCCCGATCACCAAGGTGGAGACCCTGGTGACCGACTCCGGCGCCCCGCCCTCGGTGGTGGCCGCCTTCCGCGAGGCCGGCGTCGAGGTCATCACCGCCTGAACGGGGTCCCGGGAGTGGCGCTTTTGACCTAGGGTGCGGCGAATGACCGCCGTACTCGAGATATCAGGGCTGCGGAAGACCTATCGCGGCCGTAAAGGTGTCCGGAACGCGCTGGATGGCTTCGACATGGTCGTCGAGGCCGGTCAGGTGCACGGATTCCTCGGCCCGAACGGCTCGGGCAAGACCACGACGTTGCGTACGCTGCTCGGCCTGATCAAGCCCAATGAGGGCCGGATGGCGATCCTCGGCCGGGAGGTGCCCAAGCATCTGCCCGAGGTGGCCCGCGAGGTCGGCGCGATCGTGGAGAGCCCGCAGTTCTTCGGCAACCAGACCGCGGAGACCACGCTGTCGCTGCTCGCCGACGCCGGCGACATCAACCGCAACCGGGTCTACTCGGTGCTCGACCTGGTCGGGCTGCGGGACCGGGCCAAGGAGCGGGTGAAGACCTACTCGCTCGGCATGAAGCAGCGCCTCGCGGTCGCCTCGGCGCTGCTCAAGGAGCCGAAGCTGCTGATCCTGGACGAACCGGCGAACGGCCTGGACCCGGGCGGCATCCGGGAGATGCGCACCCTGATGCGGGACCTCTCGGCGGCCGGCATGACCGTGCTGCTCTCCAGTCACATCCTCGGCGAGATCCAGCTGATCTGCGACTCGGTGACGATCATTTCGGCCGGCAAGCGGGTCACCTCCGGCTCGGTCTCCGAGGTGCTGGCCCGGCACAAATCCGGGGCGGTCAGGGTACGCCTGGAGCCGGGCGTCGACCTGGGCGGTGCGGCGCAGCTGCTGCGGGCGGCCGGCGCCCAGGTCGACCTCGGGGCGGACCACTTCACCGTCGGCAACGCGAGCAACCCGGCCCAGATCACCAAGCTGCTGGCCGAGCGGCAGATCTACGTCAGCGAGCTGACCCCGGTCGCCGCCGACCTGGAGGACGTCTTCCTGGAGCTGACCGGCACCGCGCCGGTCGAGGGGCAGAACCGTCAGGTGGATCAGACCGCGATGAGCGCGGCCGGCAAGGGCGGGTGGGGACAGTGAGCCTCTATCGTGCGGAGACGCGCCGGCTGACCAAGCGGCGCCTGACCCGGATCTTCGTGGTTCTGGCGCTGCTGGCGCTGACCGCGGTCGCGGCCGGCACCGCGCTGATCAGCAAGCAGCACACGCCGCAGGTGCTGGCCGCCGCGCAGGCCGACGCTGACGCGGCCTACCAGGAGCAGCTCCGTTACACCGCGGAGGACAAGAAGCGCTGCGAGGTGGACCCCGCGCAGTACGGCGGCAACTGCGACAACCTGTGGCAGCCGACCCAGCAGGACTTCCCGGCCGAGTCCTACCTCCCGCCGATCTTCGACTTCCGGGACGGGTTCCCGGACATGGTGGTCGTGCTGGCGGCGCTGCTGGCTCTCGCCGCGTTCGTGGTCGGCGCCTCCTTCGTGGGCGTCGAGTGGCGGACCGGCGGGATGATGAATCTCCTGCTCTGGCGCCCGCAGCGCCTGCGGGTGCTCTCCACCAAGCTGGCCGCGCTGCTGGTCGGGCTCACCACCCTGACCGTGCTGACGGCCGCGGTGTGGACCGTGGCGTTCTGGGCGATCGGCAAGTACCGCGGCGAGGTCGGCCGGCTGACCTCCGGGGTGTGGCAGTCGTTCGGCCTGACCGGGCTGCGGGCGCTGGGGCTGGTGCTGGTCGCCGGGGCCCTCGGTTTCGGGCTGGCCTCGATCGGCCGGCACACCGCGGCGGCGTTCGGTGTCGCGCTCGGCGTGGTGGTGGTGTTCCAGTTCGGCCTCGGCGCGGTGCTGGAGATGGCGAAGGTGAAGTTCGCCCAGGCCTACCTGCTGCCGTACTGGATCGGCGCCTGGATGTACAAGAAGCAGGAGGTGTTCGACTACAACGCGCCGTGTGACTTCTCGGCGACGAACGGTTGCGAGCCGCCGATGTTCACCATCACCTGGCAGATGGCGGGCGGTCTGATGGCCGGTGTGGTGGCACTCGTCCTGATTGCGGCAATGTGGACGATGCGTAGCCGGGATCTCACCTGAGGTAACGTGCGTGGGGATCGTCGGCGGCGCTTATGCTGCTGATGATCCCCCGTCCGTCTGTTGGGAGTGCCATGCAGCCCGAGCACATCCCCGCCCCGCGCACCGATTCCGAGGCGCTGCCGGCGCTCACCGAGCGGGAGCAGCAGATCCTCGCCTTCGAGGCGAAGTGGTGGAAGCACGCCGGGGCCAAGGAGCAGGCCGTCCGGGACACCTTCGGCCTCTCCTCGACCCGTTACTACCAGCTGCTCAACGCGCTGCTGGACAACCCGGCGGCCCTGGAGCACGACCCGGTCCTGGTCGGCCGCCTGCGCCGGCTGCGGTCGGCCCGGGCCCGTACCCGTCGTCGCTAAGGCTGGTGCGTGGAGGCGTAAGCCTCCAGCCAGGCCACCTGGCCGGCGTCGAGAGACGCCCGCACGCGCGTCCGGGCCGCCGCCACGTTGGCCGCGGTGACCGTCGAGGCCTCCAGCGAGTCCCGCATCGCGGCCAGCGCCGACTCGCGGATCAGCGCCGCGCAGTCGGCCGCCGAGAAACCCTCCAGCTCGGCGCCGAGCTCCACCAGGTCGACGGTCTCGTCGAGCGGCACCGCCTTGGCCGACGCCCGCAGGATCGCGGTGCGCGCCTCGGCGTCCGGCGGCGGCACGTAGACCAGCCGCTCCAGCCGGCCCGGCCGCAGCAGCGCCGGGTCGATCAGGTCGGGCCGGTTGGTGGCGCCGATCACCACCACGTTGCGCAGGTCCTCCACCCCGTCCAGCTCGGTGAGCAGCGCCGCCACCACCCGGTCGGTGGTGCCGCCGTCGGTGGCCTGACCGCGGGTCGGCGCGAGCGCGTCCACCTCGTCGAGGAAGACCAGGGTCGGCGCGGCCTCCCGGGCCCGGCGGAACAGCTCGCGGACCGCCCGCTCGCTGTCACCGACCCATTTGCTGAGCAGTTCGGCGCCCTTGACCGACAGCACGTTCGCCTTGCCGGTGCCGGCGATCGCCTTCACCAGATAGGTCTTGCCGCACCCGGGCGGGCCGTAGAGCAGCACCCCGCGCGGCGGGGAGACGCCGAGCCGGGCGAACGTGTCCGGATAGGTCAGCGGCCACAGCACCGACTCGGTGAGCACCTGTTTCACCTCGGCCATGTCGCCGACGTCGTCCAGGGTCACCGCGGCGACCTCCAGCGTGGACTCGGCCATCGAGGTGGGCCGGACCACGTCGAGCGCGGCCTCGAAGTCCGCCATCGTCACGGTGGGGGACTCGGCATCCTTCTGGCGCAGGGCGGCACGCACCCCGGCCTCGCGCGCGAGCGCGCCGAGGTCGGCGGCGACAAACCCCGGGGTACGGCCGGCCACCTCGTCCAGTCGCACGTCCTCGGCCAGCGGCATCCCGCGGGTCAGCACGCTCAGCTGCTCCCGGCGCATCGCCGAGTCCGGCAGCGGCACCGTCAGCTGGACGGCGAGCAGGTCGGGAGCGCGCAGCGACGGGTCCACCGACTCGGGCTTGCTGGTGGTGCAGACCACCGCCGCGCCACCGGCCACCGTCTCGGCCAGCACCTGCCGGAACACCGTGGAGATCGGCCCCGGTTCCTCCCGTGGGGCCAGCGCCTCGACATCCGAGATCAGCAGCACGGCGGGGGCGTCGTCGCGTACCTCTCGGGCCAGCTCGCGCAGGCGCGCGGCCGCCGCGTTGTTGGTGAGCGCGGCCAGCTCCGGCGCCCAGGCCGGGCGCACGTGTGCGCCGACCGCCGCGCCCACCGCGCGCACCAGCGCGGATTTGCCGGACCCGGAGGGGCCGGAGATCAGAACGCCGAGCGTGACCTTGGTGCCCAGCCGGGCCAGCACCTCGCCGTGGTGGAAGCCGAGGTCGAGCAGTTCCTCCAGCTCCTTGGCCTGGGCCCGCAGGCCGGGCAGGTCGTCCAGGCTGGGCGGGGGCACCTCCGGGTCGGTGGAGGCGGGCGCGCCGGCGCGGGCCGGCTGGGTGGCGGCGGTGCCGCCGGACGAGGCCGGACCGTCCTGCCAGCCGACCACGGTGTCCATGGTGACCAGGGCCGGGTCGCCGCCGGCGAGATCGGTCACGGTGAGCAGGGTGCTGGTCCACGCGTATCCCACCCGGTTGGCCAGGCTGCGCCGGGCCGCCTCGACGAGCGACCGGTGCCCCGCGTCAGGGATGACATCCTGCGGCAGCAGCGAGACGTCGTCTCCCACGCTTACCACCTTGCCGAGCAGGGCCAGGCGCAGCATCTCCGGCGAGACCACGGCGACGATCTCCGGCGGGCCCGACAGGGTCACCCGGCGCGCCTCCACGACCGGCGCCGGGGTGACCGTGACCTGGCCGCCGTCGCGCATCCCCAGGTTGCCGAGGGTGAGGTCGTCGGCGTAGAGCAGCGCCCGGCTCGCCCCCGCCTCGGCCCGGGCGACGATGCCGGCCGTGGTCCGGGCGCCGGTGAGCCGGACCGGGTCGCCGGGGCGCAGCGCCAGGGCCGCCATCACCTCCGGGTGCAGCCGGACGATGCCGCGGCGGGCATCCAGGGCGGCGGGGCGCAGGGTCACCGTCAGCGTGAGATCATCAGCCACCGTTCCACGCTATCCGGCACTGCCACGCCTTCGGGGAGGCCATTGATGAGGCGTAGTCCTCTCGTCGTGATGACCGCTGCACTCGCGCTGTCGGTTCTGGCGGGATGCAGCGACGACGAGGAGAAGGCGGCTGCCCCGCCGGGTGCGGCGCCCAGCGCCTCCGAGCAGCAGGAGGCGCCGGCGTCCGAGGCGCCGTCCGCCGCACCGAAGGCGGACCGGACCGCGCCGGGTGGCGGGTCCGGGGCCGACGCGTTCCTGCCGTTCGGGGTGAGCGCGACCGGGTTCGGGCCGTACCAGGTGGCCGAGACGCAGGCCGACATGCTCGACTCCGAGCTGGTGGAGGGCCTGGCCGACACCGCCGGGTGCGCCGCCGGCACCGGTAGCGTCCTGTACGGCTCGCCCAAGGTCTTCTTCGCGCAGGGCAAGCTGGTGCTGGTGCGGACCGCCAGCGCGAGCGCCCGCACCGCCTCCGGGGTGGGCGTCGGTTCGACCCTGGCCGAGGCGCAGGCGGCGTTCCCCGCCGGGCAGGCCCTGACCGGTACGGCCGGCGCCCAGGGCTGGCAGGTCGCTGACGGCGCGAACGCGCTGCTCTTCGAGGCCACCGGCGACAGGGTGACCGCGGTCTCCAGCGGCGTGACCACGAGCGTGGAGAAGAATTTCACCACCGGTTCCGGCTGCTGACGGGTTCACAGCCGCCGCTCAGCCGGATCCGGCTAGCGTTTGCGCCATGTCTGCCCTGACCGCCCGGTTACGCCGTGCGCTGCCCCGGCTCACTCGGCGCCGGGCGATCGCCGCCGCGGTGGCGCTCCTGCTGATCGCCGCCGCGGTGGTCTGGGCGGTGCGCCCCGAGCGCGCCTCCTGGACTTCCGAGGATCTGCGGCTCACCGTCCGTTCCGGGCCGTCCGGTGCCGAGCCGGTCGACCTGGACGCCCGGTTCTACCTGCCCCGGGAGCGGTCCGGCAAGGTTCCGGCGGTGCTGCTGGCACACGGCTTCGGCGGCTCGAAGAGCTCGGTGAGCTCGGACGCCGAGTCCCTCGCCGACCGGGGTTACGCGGTGCTGACCTGGACCGCCCGCGGGTTCGGCCGCAGCGGCGGCGAGATCCACCTGGACAGCCCCGACTACGAGGTCAAGGACGCGCAGGGCCTGCTCGACTGGCTCGCCGCCCGGCCCGAGGTGCGCACCGACGGCGCCGGTGACCCGCGGGTCGGTGTGGTCGGCGGTTCCTACGGCGGAGCCCTCGCCCTGCTGCTGGCCGCCCAGGACCAGCGGGTCGACGCGATCGTCCCGTCGATCACCTGGAACGACCTCGGTCAGGCCCTCGTCCCGCAGTCCGCGCAGACCGACGCGGCCGGCGTCTTCAAGAAGAGCTGGGCCGGCTACTTCTTCGGCAACGGCGCGGCCTCGCTCCTCGGCGGTGGGCCGGAGGCGGGCAGCCCCGCCTGCGGCCGGTTCGCGGAGGACGTCTGCGCCGCATATCTGCAGATGGCGACCACCGGCATTCCGGACGAGAAGACCCTCGACCTGCTGCGCCGGTCCAGCCCGGCCGGCGTGCTCGACCGGATCAAGGCGCCGACGCTGCTGATCCAGGGCGCGGTCGACTCGCTCTTCCCGCTCTCCGAGGCGGACGCGAACGCCAAGGGCATCGCCGCGACCGGCACCCCGGTGCGGGTCGCCTGGTTCACCGGCGGCCACGACGGCGGGCCCGGGCCCGACTCCGACGCCGACCGGGTCAAGTTCCTCACCGTGCAGTGGCTGGACCACTACCTCGGCGGTGCGGGCGAGACGCCGAGCGACGACTTCACCTGGTCGCGGGTGGCCGGGTTCAGCGCCCTGGACCGGGGGCTGGTGACGAACGGGTACTCCGCGGACACGTACCCCGGCCTGGCCGGGACCGCGAGCGCCGAGATCAAGCTGGAGGGCCGGGCGCAGCAGATCGCCAACCCGCCGAACGGCAATCCCGGCGCGCTCAGCTCGCTGCCCGGCCTCGGCGGCCGGCTCAGCTCGCTGCTCAGCGGCGGGGTCGCGATGGACGTTCCGGGTCAGTTCGCCACCTTCACCTCCGGCCCGCTCAGCGAGGACATCGAGGTGGCCGGGGCGCCGTCGGTACGGCTGCGGGTGGCCTCGCCGACCGGTGAGGCGGTCGTCTTCGTCAAGCTCTACGACGTCGATCAGAACGGCACCTCGACGCTCAGCGCCGGCCTGGTGGCCCCGGTCCGGCTGACCGGCCTGCCGGCGACCATCAGCGAGGCCGAGGCGGTGACGGTCACCATGCCGGGCATCGTCCGCCGGATCGACGCCGGGCACCGCGTCCGGATCGCGGTCGCCACGTCCGACCAGGCGTTCCTCACGCCGGCGCGGCCGGCCACGTACACGGTGGCGGTCGAGCCGGCGCTCACCCTGCCGGTCCTGGTGGGCGAGCCGATCGCCAGCCCGGAGATCATCTGGTGGTACGCCCTGGCCGGCGTGGTCGCCGCGATCCTGCTCGGCCTGCTCGTGCTGCTGCTCGTGCTGCGCCGCCGGCACCGGCGGCAGGAGAGCACGGTGACCGCGGAGTACGCGGACACCCCGCTGGTCGTCCGTGGCCTGCGCAAGGCCTACGGTGACGGTTTCGTGGCGGTCCAGGAGATCAGCTTCACCGTGGAACGCGGCCAGGTCGTCGGCCTGCTCGGCCCGAACGGCGCCGGCAAGACCACCACGCTGCGGGTGCTGATGGGCCTGACCCAGCCGACCGACGGCGAGATCCACGTCTTCGGGCACCGGCTGGTCCCGGGCGCCCCGATCCTGTCCCGAGTCGGCGCGCTGGTCGAGGGCCCCGGCTTCCTGCCGCACCTGAGCGGTTACGAGAACCTGAAGGCGTACTGGCAGGCCACCGGCCGCCCGTGGGAGGACGCCCGGTTCGACGAGGCGCTGGAGATCGCCGGCCTGGGCGCCTCGGTGCACCGCAAGACCCGCAAGTACAGCCACGGCATGCGCCAGCGGCTGGCCATCGCCCAGGCCATGCTCGGCCTGCCCGAGCTGCTGGTGCTCGACGAGCCGACGGACGGCCTGGACCCGCCGCAGATCGCCGAGATGCGCCGGGTCCTGCAGCGGTACGCCACCGACGGCCGCGCCGTGCTGGTCTCCAGCCACCTGCTCGCCGAGGTGGAGCAGACCTGCACGCACGCGGTGGTGGTGAACAAGGGCCGGATCGTGGCGTCCGGCCCGGTCGAGGAGATCGTCGGGGAGTCCCCGTCGGTGCAGCTCGACGTCACCGACGTGCCGGCCGCCACCCGGGTCCTGGAGGACCTCGGCGTGCGCTCGGTCCAGCCGGAAGGCGCCACCGGGCTGATCGTCGACATGAACGGCACGGCCCGCTCCGAGCTGGTCGCCTCGCTGGTCGAGGCCGGAATCGGGGTGGACCGGCTGGTGCCGCGCAGGCGGCTCGAGGACGCGTTCCTGTCGCTGGTCGGCGACAACTCGCGGGGAAGTGGGGACCGATGAGCACCCTCGAAGCGGCGACCGGCTACCGGGCCTCGCACACCCTGCCACTCTGGGCCGAGGTCCGCCGCCAGGCGTCCCGGCGGCGCACCCAGCTCGCCCTGGGATTCATGGTGCTGCTGCCGCTGATCATCCTGGTCGCCTTCGAGTTCGGCGGCGGCGAGAGCGACCCGGACGAGGACGGCGACGGCGGCGGCGCGTTCAGCAGCATCGCCGACCTGGCCACCTCCAGCGGGCTCAACTTCACCCTGTTCTGCCTGGCCGTCTCGGCGGGTTTCCTGCTGGTCGTGGTGGTCGCGCTGTTCTTCGGCGACACCGTGGCGAGCGAGGCGAGCTGGGGCAGCCTGCGCTATCTGCTGGCGATTCCGGTGCCGCGCGCCCGGCTGCTCGGCGTCAAGCTGATCGTCGCGGCCGGGTACTCGCTGCTGGCGATGCTCACCCTGGCCGGCACCGGTCTGCTGATCGGCACTCTCCGCTACGGCTGGGGGCCGCTGGGCAGCACGATCGCCGCCGAGATCCCGCCGGCCGAGGGTGTGCTGCGACTGCTCGGCATCCTCGCGTACCTCTCGGTCACGCTGTTGGTCGTGGCCGGCCTGGCATTCCTGCTCTCGGTCATGACCGATGCGGCGCTGGGCGCGGTGGGCGGGGCGGTGATGCTCTGGATCCTCTCCAGCATCTTGAACCAGATCGAGGCGCTCGGGGACCTGCGTGCCGTGCTGCCGACCTACTACACCGAGGCTTGGCGCGGTCTGCTCTCCACGCCGGTGCAGTCCGAGGAGCTGGCCAAGGGCGCGATCTCGGCGGTGATCTATGCCGCTGTCCTGTGGTCGCTGGCCTTCTACCGCTTCACCCGCAAAGATGTCACTTCATGACGATCCGGCCGGCGGTTCCCGCCGACGCGGCCCCGGTGGTTGCGCTGCGCACGTCGGTCTATCCCTATCTGGTACGCGGTGAGCACGCCACCCGCCGCCTGATCACCTCACCGCCACCGGGGGAGGACTGGGCCGGTTTCGTGGCCGAGCGCGACGGTGAGGTGGCCGGGTGGGTCGCGGCCTACCGGAACCCGCGCTCCGGCCTCGGCCAGATCTCGCTGCTCCACGTGCACCCGTCGGCCCGGCGTCAGGGGCTCGGCGCCGGGCTGTTCGCCGCGGCCGCCGGCCATCTGCGCTCCCTCGGCGTGCGGCGGACGGCCGCCACCACGACCGTGGAGGCCGTGGAGTTCGCCCGCCGGTTCGGGTTCGCGCCGACCCGCGAGCTGCGCTACTCCGCCCTCGACCTGGCGGCGTTCAGCGCGCCGTCACCGGCGCCGGACGGGATCCGGCTGGTCCCGATGCGCGATCTCGACGAGCAGGCGCTCTACGCGGCCGACATGGCCGCCGCGACCGACGAACCCGGCGACGTCCCCGGGCAGCCGTCGCCCTATCCGACGTGGCGTTACGAGATCTGGGACAACCCGGGCATGGACCGGGACGCGAGCACCGCCGCGCTGGCCGGCTCGGAGATCGTCTCGTTCTCACTGCTGGTCCGCGACGGTGACCGGGTGTGGTCGGACATGACCGCCACCGTGCCCCCCTGGCGTGGCCGCGGCCTGGCCCGCGCGGTGAAGGCCGAGGCGCTGCACCGGGCCGCGGCGAACGGCGTGCGAACGGCCTTCACCAGCAACGACGAGTCGAACGTCCCGATGCTGGCGGTCAACACCCGGCTCGGCTACCGTCCGGTCGCCACCCAGCTGGCCTGCCTCGCCGACCTCTGAGGCGCGATGTGAGGGAGGTCGCTCACACCTCGGGAATCCCGGATTGCGCCGACGGCATCTCGACGTAAGGTGTGGGAAACAACTGAATACCTCATCCAGAGGGGCTGAGGGATACGGCCCGTTGACGCCCCGGCAACCACCACGCATGTCTCGATGGCGAGGCCGCGCGTGGCAGGTGCTAATTCCGTCCCCGTTCGGCAGGTCGCCGGCGGGGAAAGATGAGAGGGAAGGCCTCGATGACGTCTACCGTCAACGCACCCGCTGCTACCACCACCTCGCCCGCCCGCGGCCTCATCTGCCGTGCCTGCGGCGCGGAGTACCCGCTCGCCGCCCAGCACGCCTGTTACGAGTGTTTCGGCCCGCTCGAGGTCGCCTACGACGAGGCGGCGCTCGCGCGGGTGACCCGGGCCGACATCGAGGCGGGCCCGCAGAACATCTGGCGTTACGCGGCGCTGCTCCCCGCCGGGCAGGACCCGGCCGCCCGGGTGACCCTCGACCCCGGTCTGACCCCGCTGGTCAGCGCCCCGGCCCTGGCCGAGCGGATCGGCCTGCGGGCCCCGCTCTGGGTCAAGGACGACTCGGCCAACCCCACCCACTCGTTCAAGGACCGGGTCGTCTCGGTGGCCCTGACCGCGGCGAAGGAGCTGGGTTTCAAGCGGTTCTCCTGCGCCTCCACCGGCAACCTGGCCAACTCGGTGGCCGCGCACGCCGCCCGGGCCGGGGTGCCGAGCATCGTCTTCATCCCGGCCGACCTCGAGCCGGGCAAGATCATCACCACCGCGGTCTACGGCGGTGACCTGGTCGCCATCCAGGGCTCCTACGACGACGTGAACCGGCTCTGCAGCGAGCTGGTCGAGACCGACGAGTTCGAGGACACCGCGTTCGTCAACGTGAACGTCCGGCCGTTCTACGCCGAGGGCTCCAAGACCCTGGGCTACGAGGTGGCCGAGCAGCTGGGCTGGCGCATCCCGGCCCAGGTGGTCATCCCGATGGCCTCCGGTGAGCTGCTCACCAAGGTGGACAAGGCGTTCTCCGAGCTGGTCGAGATCGGACTGGTCGAGGCTCCCGAGGGCGGCTGGACCGTCTTCGGGGCGCAGTCGGCCGGCTGCAACCCGATCGCCACCGCGCTGCACAACGACACCGACGTGATCACCCCGGTGAAGCCGACCGGCATCGCCAAGTCGCTCAACATCGGCGACCCCGCCGCCGGGCCGTACGCGATCGAGGCCGTCAAGCGGACCGGCGGCTGGATGGACTACGCCGACGACGACGAGATCCGCGAGGGCATCCGGCTGCTCGCCGAGACCACCGGCATCTTCGCCGAGACCGCCGGCGGCACCACGGTGGCCGTGCTGAAGAAGCTGGTCGCCAGCGGCAAGCTGGACCCGTCGAAGGAGACGGTCGTCTACAACACCGGCGAGGGTCTGAAGACGATCGACGCGGTCGCCGGCCAGGTTGGACCGACTCGCACGATCAAGCCGTCGCTGCGCGGCGCCCGTGAGGCCGGCCTGCTGGGATAGCTCTGCGTAACCGGCTCTCAGCCGGTTGTCGAAGATTCCCTCCTCGGAGGACTTGCACACCGATCTCCGGGTGGGCAAGATGCATGACGCGGGAGGACGCGACGCCGTACGAGGCCCCTCACCTGAGCTTGGCGACAATCTCCGAGGGACCCAACGACCCAGTGCTGACCCATGCGGAGGCACTGTGCGTCCGTCCTCCCGACCAAATTCCTACCGCCGCTTCAGGCGGGCAATCCATGGCCTCAGCGGCAGATCCTCGGGATAGCCGCCGTCCTTCAGGCCGGCGTGCCGCTCGAAGAAGTTGCGCACGCCGTAAGACCTGGTCAGCGAGATCGACCAGCCGCAGGCGAGCCAGTACGCGGGCCAGAAGAGCGGGCCCAGCACGGCGTACTGATTGGCGTGGCGGCTCTCGTGGGCCAGCAGGGCGGCCCGCTCCTCGGCCAGCAGCCACTCCGCGGTGCGCCGGGTGAGGATCACCGACCCGACCGTGAAGCACGAGTTCGGCGGCACCCGCAGCCGGTAACCCTCGGCGATCAGGATGCCGTCCCGGCCGCGCCGCACCCGCGCCCCGCTCAGCAGTGCGAGCAGCAGCCCCGCGCCGGTGGTCCCGTTGATCGCGGTCAGCACGGAGCGGGTGCGGTGGCGCATCAGATCCGCCGTCTCATCTGCAGCTCGGCGAGCGCCGGCACGGTCGGGTGCGGCAGCCGGACGCCGGTGTCGGCGAAGCCGAGCTTCTCGTATGCCCGGACGGCCCGGTCGTTGCCGACCACCACCTCCAGCATCAGCTCGTGCCGCCCGGCCGCGGCCGACCAGTCGGCGACCGCGTCGACCAGCTGGGCCAGCACCTTGCCACCCCGGTACGCCGGTGTCAGGTACACCGCGAAGACGACCGTGCAGGCCGGCTCGTCGGGCAGGACGGTGCCGCCGGCGTGACCGATCAGCGGCCCGCCCGGGTCGGCGATGAACTGCGCCGTGTCCGGCCCGGTGGCCGACTGCCGGATGCGTTGCCGGTAGCTCTCGTGGGGCCGGGCCGCCGCCTGAGCCAGAGTCTCCAGGAAGGCGAGAGGGCTGTCCGCGAGCATCTCGAGGCGTAGCGCGCGCATCCGCCCGGCGTCCTCCGGGGTGACCCGGCGTACGTCCCAGTTGTCCATGCGTAATCCCTACCGCCGCCGCACCCGGTCGGCAACCGGGTTGTCGCGAAGCCGTGCGGCGGGCCTACGGCATGATTCGACCATGACTGATGCGGTCCACGGGCTTTCCGGTGTCCGGCTGCTGCGGACGCGACCGTGGGCGCTCACCGCGACGGTTCTGCTGTCCGTGGCGCTGTCGATGGCATACAACTGGGCGTGGCTGCACGTGCTCCCGGGTGCCTCACCGTTCGGCATGCTGGGCCTGCGGCTGGCGCTCGCATCCCTCAACGTGCTCCTGATGGTCGTGCCCCTGGTCGTGGTCGCCGCGTTGTCGGGGCGGCGGGTGACCGTGGGCCGGGCGTTGGTGGTGTGGGTTGCCGCCGCGCTGCTCAGGCTCGCCAGCAACGTGGTGTTCGAAGGCATCTCGGTGGCCGCTTCGCGCGGCGGGTACGAGTCCCTGACGCAGCTCGACTACCTCGCCGACGGTCTCGCGATCATCGTTCTGGTGAGTCTCGGTGTGCTGGCCCGGCGGCTGCTGCCGCTGCCCGTTCGTCCGGTGATCGGTGGCCGCGACGCGCTGGTGCTCATCGTGGCTTCGTTCGCCGTGCTGCTGGTGCCGCTGCCGCAGATCCACGACGAGGTGCGTCTGTGGGTGAGCGGGGCGCTGTGGGGCTTGCTCGTCGCCGGCTGGTCGGTTGCGGCGCTCGTCACCTCGGATCCGAGGACGTCCGAACCGGCCGGTGCCCCCGCTGACCTGGGCTTTCAAGATCGTTAGGGGAAATCGGGGTCGCCCGGCGGGTTTCGCGGGAAGATGGGGTTTCTTGCACTCGCCACCGGGGAGTGCTAAACAAGTGATTGGCACTCGCGCCTGCTGAGTGCCAACAGGTCGGGACGGTGGGGTTCCGGTCACGGCGCTGCCATCAGTGCCGGGGCACGGAGCCGGTCGTCGCGGGCTATCCGGCTCGGCCTGAGGACGTCACATCGCCAGGTGGTGACGTCCACAGACGTTCCTCAACGTGCGGAGAGCGGGGCCGAAGAGGCCCGGCACCGCGGATGTCCGGGAGGACAACGCCGTATGGCCAAGATCATCGCATTCGACGAGGAGGCTCGTCGGGGCCTCGAGCGGGGCATGAACCAGCTCGCCGACGCGGTCAAGGTGACCCTCGGCCCCAAGGGCCGCAACGTGGTTCTCGAGAAGAAGTGGGGCGCCCCCACGATCACCAACGATGGTGTATCCATCGCCAAGGAGATCGAGCTCGAGGACTCGTACGAGAAGATCGGCGCTGAGCTGGTCAAGGAGGTCGCCAAGAAGACCGACGACGTCGCCGGTGACGGCACGACGACGGCGACCGTTCTCGCTCAGGCCCTGGTCCGTGAGGGCCTGCGCAACGTCGCCGCGGGCGCGAACCCGATGGCCCTGAAGCGGGGCATCGAGGCTGCGGTTGCGAGCGTCTCCGAGGGCCTCTCGCAGCTCGCCAAGGACGTGGAGACCAAGGAGCAGATCGCCTCCACCGCCTCCATCTCCGCCGGTGACTCCACGGTTGGCGAGATCATCGCCGAGGCCATGGACAAGGTCGGCAAGGAAGGCGTCATCACCGTCGAGGAGAGCAACACCTTCGGCCTCGAGCTCGAGCTCACCGAGGGTATGCGCTTCGACAAGGGCTACATCTCGGCGTACTTCATGACCGACGCCGAGCGCATGGAAGCCGTCTTCGACGACCCCTACATCCTGATCGCGAACAGCAAGATCTCCGCGGTCAAGGACCTGCTGCCGGTCCTCGAGAAGGTCATGCAGTCGGGCAAGCCGCTGATCATCATCGCCGAGGACGTCGAGGGCGAGGCCCTGGCGACCCTGGTGGTGAACAAGGTCCGTGGCACCTTCAAGTCCGTCGCCGTCAAGGCCCCGGGCTTCGGTGACCGCCGCAAGGCCATGCTGGAGGACATCGCCATCCTGACCGGTGGCGCCGTCATCAGCGAAGAGGTCGGCCTCAAGCTGGACGCCGCTGACCTGTCCCTGCTGGGCCAGGCCCGCAAGGTCGTCATCACCAAGGACGAGACCACCATCGTCGACGGTGCCGGCAACGCCGAGCAGATCCAGGGCCGGGTCAACCAGATCCGCGCCGAGATCGAGCGCTCGGACTCCGACTACGACCGTGAGAAGCTGCAGGAGCGCCTGGCCAAGCTGGCCGGCGGTGTTGCGGTCATCAAGGTCGGCGCGGCCACCGAGGTCGAGCTCAAGGAGCGCAAGCACCGCATCGAGGACGCCGTTCGCAACGCGAAGGCGGCCGTCGAGGAGGGCATCGTCCCCGGTGGTGGCGTGGCGCTGGTCCAGGCCGGCAAGACCGCGTTCGACAAGCTGGACCTCTCCGGCGACGAGGCCACCGGTGCCAACATCGTCAAGGTCGCGCTCGACGCCCCGCTGCGTCAGATCGCCGTGAACGCCGGCCTCGAGGGCGGCGTCGTGGTGGAGAAGGTGCGCAACCTGGAGTCGGGCCACGGCCTGAACGCCGCGAACGGTGAGTACGTGGACCTGCTGGCCGCGGGCATCATCGACCCGGCCAAGGTGACCCGCTCGGCGCTGCAGAACGCCGCGTCGATCGCCGCGCTGTTCCTCACCACCGAGGCCGTCGTGGCCGACAAGCCCGAGAAGACCCCGGCTCCGGCCGGTGCCCCGGGCGGCGGTGACATGGACTTCTGAGTCCATCAGTAACACCTCGGATCGGGCGGGCCGCTCTCAGCGGCCCGCCCGTTCTGTCATTTCCGGGGCCGTCCGAGCCAGTAGAGGACCGTGCCGGTGACGGTCAGCAGCGCGCCGGCCTGGGCAGCGACCACCAGGCCACCGGTGATGGGCAGCGGCTCGCTCGGGGCCGGACTGGGCGTGGGGGCCGGAGTCTCAGCCGGGGTCGTGACCGGAGCCGACGGCGGCGTGGGCGAAGCGGACGCAGCCGGGGAGTTGGGCGCCGCGGAAGCGGGAGCGGACGACGTGGGTACGGGCGCCGCGGAGGTAGGAGCAGACGTGGGAGCGGACGTGGGCGCCGCAGCGGCCACGGTGATCGTGATGCGTGCCTCGGCCACGCCGCCGAACCCGTCGGTCACCCGGTAGCGGAAGGCGTCCTCGCCGGTCCACCCGGCCTGCGGCGTGTACCGGATCTGCCCGGCCGCGGCCACGCTCGCCGTGCCGTCCCCGGGGCTGAGCAGCACCGCCGAGCCGTGCTCCGGCTGATCCACCGACACCACGGTCAGCGTCTGGCCCGGGTTGACGTCGGCGTCGTTGCCGAGCACGTCGATGTCGACGCCACCGGCGGTGGTCGCGGTGACCTGATCCGGGAGCGCCACCGGCGGCGCGTTCGCCACACTGACCGTGACCTGCCCGGTCGCGAGGTTCCCGTTCGCGTCGCGCAGGACGTAGGTGAACGTGTCCAGCCCCATGTAGCCGAGGTCCGGCGTGTAGGTGACCGTCCCGTCCGGGTTGATCCGCACGGTGCCGTGTGCGGGCGGATGCACCGTGACGACGGTCAGCGGATCCGCCTCCGGGTCGGTGTCGTTGCCGGTGAGCGGGACGACGACCGAGGTCGCCGAGTCGGTGGTCACCGAGTCGTTGCCCGGCACCGGCGCCGCGTTCAGGGTGATCCGCACCGTGCCGGTGTCGCTGCGCCCCAGGTCGTCGGCGACCACGTAGGTGAAGGTGTCCGTGCCGGTCGCGGTCAGCGTGGAGCGGTAGGTGACCAGGTCGCCCGGGCCGACGACGACGGTGCCCTGACCGGCCGGTCCGGCCGCCGAGACGCCGATCACCTGACCGGTGTTCGGGTCGTGATCGTTGGCGAGCACGTCGAGGCCGATGTCGGTGCCGGTCGGCACCACGAAGGTGTCGTCCACGGCGACCGGGGCGGCGTCCCGTACGGTCACCGTGATGATCGCCGAAGCCCCCAGCCCACCCGGATCCGTGATCGCATAGGTGATCACGTCGGTGCCGTAGAAGCCGGCCACCGGCGTGTAGGTGAGGGTGTCGTCCGAGTTGCGGGTGACCGTGCCGTGCCCGGCCGCGGAGATCCCGGCCAGCGTGAGGCCGTCACCGTTCGGGTCGGTGTCGTTGCCGAGCACGTCGAAGGTGACCGCCGTGCCGGTGTCGGTGGTGACCGAGTCCGGCCGGGCCACCGGCGCCGAGTTGACCACGCCGATCGTCACGGTCGTGGTGGAGCTGCCCAGCCCGTCGCTGAGCTGGTAGTCGAACGCGTCCGCCCCCTGGTAGCCGGCGGCCGGCGTGTAGGTGATCATGCGACCCGGCCCGAGCGTCACGGTGCCGTGCGCGGGACCGTTGCCGGTGGTGACGGTCAGCGCCTGGCCGTTCGGATCGTCGTCGTCGTTGGCCAGCACGTCGATCGCGAGCGGCACGCCCGCGGTGACGGTGACCGCGTCCGGCCGGGCCACCGGCAGCCCGTTGGCGACGGTCACCGTGATCCGCCCGACGTCGGTGCCGCCGTGCCCGTCGTCGATCGCGTAGTCGAACTGGTCGGTGCCGGAGAAGCCGGGGCCGGGGGTGTACCGGACCTTTCCGTCGGGGCGGACCGTGGCCGTACCCGAGGCCGGGGTGGTCGCGCCGCTGACCCTCAGCGTGTCGGTGAGGTTGGCGTCGGTCGCCGAGGCCAGCACGGCGACGTCGGCGAACTGGCCGTACCCGGTGCTGACGGCGTGGTCGGCGGCCACCGGGACGGCGTTGCCGACGGTCACCGTGACGGTGGCGGTCGAGGTGAGCTGCCCGAGGTCGGCAATCGTGTACGAGAACGTCGCGATCCCGGAGAAGTGGTCCGGCGGCCGGTACTCGATCCGGCCGCCCACGATGGCCGTGGTGCCCGTTCCCGCACCGGGCTGCCCCACCGAGTCGACGGCGATCGCGTCGAAGACGCCGTTCGGGTCCGAGTCGTTCGCCAGCACGTTGATCAGGACATCGGTGTGGTACGGCGTGCTCGCCGCGTCGTCGGCCGCCGCCGGGGCGGAGTTCGCCACGTCCACGTGCGCGGTGCCCACCGACTGCCCGCCCCGGCTGTCCCGGACCGTGTAGGTGAAGCTCGCCCGCCCGGTGAAGGACCCGCTCGGCGTGTAGGTGACCACCCCGCCCACCAGCGTGACCGCGCCCGCCCCGCTCTGCGGCTGACCGACCGCGACCACGGTGAGGGGATCACCGTTCAGATCGGTGTCGTTCGCCAGCACGGCGAGCGTGATCGGGGCGGTCGGGGCGGTGCCGGCCTCGTCGTCCACCGCGGCCGGCAGCGCGTTCGCGGTCGTCACGGTGACCGTGGCGGTGTCGCTGCCGCCGTACCCGTCGTCGACGGCGTACTGGAACGTGTCGGCGCCGGCCCAGGTCACCCGGGGGGTGTAGGTGACCGTCCCGTTCGCCGCCACGACGGCGGCGCCGTTGCCGGGCGCGGAGGTGATCCGGACCGCGAGGCTGCCGGCCGGGTCGTCCGGGTCGGTGTCGTTCGCCCGTACGTCGATCGCGACCGCCGTGTTGTGCGTGGTGGACGCGCTGTCCGCGGCCGCCTGCGGCCGGGAGTTCACCCGCAGCACGGCGGTGGCGGCGTTGTTCCCGCTCCCCGGGTCGGATCCGTCGCCGCGGACGGTCAGGGCGGCCGCCGGGTTCGCTGCCGCGCTCGCGTCCGCGGTCGCCGGTACCGAGACGTTCGCCTGGTGGTTCGCCAGCAGCGGCCCGAGCCCGCAGGTGACCACCTGACCGGCCGCCGTGCAGCCGGCCGGCAGTGCGCCGGCGGTGACGCCGTTCGGCAGGGTCAGCTCGGCCCGCGCCGCCGGATCCGCGTCCGGGCCGAGGTTCGTGACGGTCGCGGTGTAGGTCACCGCGTTCGGGGCGGCGGCGCGCTGGACTGAGACCGGTGTGACCGTCGCGGAGGCGGACAGGTCGGCGGACGCCTGCAGGACCGGGGAGGCCGCGGTGCCGCCGCCGCCGGAGATGCCGACACCGGTGGTGCGCCCGGTGTAGCTGACGTTGAGCACGTTGGAGACCGCGTACCCGGCCGGCGCGCCCGGGTCGACCCGCACCCGGAAGGTGACGTCCGTGCTGCCCAGGTACGGGATGCTGCCCAGCCGGTAGACGACCGTGCCGGCACTGGCCTGCCCACCGTCCGCGTCCGCCGCGTCGGTGACCGGCACACCCTGCACGACCAGCGAGTTCGGCACGTACGTGGTGTAGATCGGGACCGCGTCGGTGACTGTCACCCCGTCCGCGATGTCCTTGCCGTCGTTGCGCACCGTGATCCGGTACTCCAGGTCGTCGCCGCGCTCCAGCTGCCCGCCGTCCAGGTCGCTGGAGGACTTGCTGGTGACGATCCGGGGCGCGTAGAGATCCACGGCGAAGGTGAGCACCCCCGGGTAGTACGCGTCCCCGCCGGTCGACAGGGTGAGGGTGGCCGTGCTCGCGTTGTTCCCCAGCATCCCGGTCGCGTCGAAGGTGTCGATGTCCACGCCGAAGAGGTTCCGGTGGTTCGGGTTGCGGCCGCCGACTCCCGTCCCGAGGTCACTGACCGTGCTGTTGAACGTGTTGTTCGCCGGGTTGGCCGGGTCGCTCAGGGCCTGGCCGTTCAGCCGCAGCCCGTCGCCGGTGGTGCCCAGGTCGCCCTCGTAGACCACGGCACCGACCTGGGCGTCGACGGTGCCGCTGAGCGGTGTCTTGAGCCCGGTCACCGGGATGGTCGCGGTGCTGGTGCCGGAGATCGAACCGAAGCCGTCGTAGACCCGCAGGCTGCGCAGCGCCTCCGAGAGGTTCTGGTAGGCGATCACCAGCGTCCACCCGGCGTACCGGTCGGCGCCCTGACCGGCCTGGATGTCGGCCACCCCGTACACCCCGTTGCCGGCTGCGGCCACCAGCGAGGTGACGTCGGCGAAGCCCTGGTAGGCGCCGGCCGGGCTGATCGCGTACACATCGCTGGCGACGACTTGGTTCCAGGCCGGGCCGGCCGGCGTACGGAACCGGACCTGGTTCTTCAGCGACGCGTTCGGCGCTGCCGTGCCCAGGACGCCGCCGATCAGGCCGCCGGCGCTCGGATCGGCCCCCCAGTAGAGCCCGGCGAAGAGCACGGTGCTGCCGGCCGGCATGGTCACCGTCGAGGTGCTGTCGTTGAACGTGGCCGGGTCGCCGTCCGCGTCGGTGTAGACCATCGGATAGCCGTTGTCGTTCAGCTCCTGGGTGAAGGTCGAGCCCGAGCCGGTCCGGGCCGCCGTGCAGTTCAGCAGGATGTAGAGCGGCGGGCAGGTCATGTTGGCGTTGCCGCGGAGCAGGATCGAGCCGTTCGCGTTCGTCTCGAAGCGGGTGGTGAAGGGCGTCGTGATGGCCGCTTCGACCCGGCCGGGCGGAAACGCCATCAACGCCACAGCCAGAACCAGGAAAAGGATTCCGGCACACCGTCGGTGCACGCCCTCACGCTAGGAACTAACGGCGTCCCGGGGGCAAGAATCGGAAACGGTGGATCGCCGATGATTCAGCCGCCGGGGTGAACGGTGGAAGCGCTAACGTGGGACGGGTGCGTGATCCCTCCGTCTCCCGCTATTCGGCCGGCCGTCTCTCTCCCATCCGGCGCACCGCTGATCTGCGGCGACTCCGTGACGAACAGTTCGACGTCCTCGTCATCGGCGGTGGTGTCACCGGCACCGGCGCCGCGGTCGACGCGGCCTCCCGTGGCCTGAAGGTCGCCCTGGTCGAGGCGCGTGACTTCGCCGCCGGCACGTCCAGCCGGTCCAGCAAGCTGATCCACGGCGGCCTGCGCTACCTGGAGCAGCTGGAGCTGCACCTGGTGCACGAGGCGCTGACCGAGCGCGGGCTGCTCGCCACCAAGCTCGCCCCGCACCTGGTCCGGCCGGTGCCGATCCTGGTTCCGCTGCCCAGCGCGAGCCCGGCGGCGCGGGTCTGGCAGCGGGGCTACTACGGGCTCGGCGTGGCGGCCTACGACGCCTTCGCCGGCGTGTTCGGCGGCGGCCGGGGGATGCCGCTGCACCGGCACCTGAGCCGCGACGGCGCCCGGCACCTCTTCCCCAGCCTGCGGGCCGACAAGATCACCGGCGCGATCCGGTACTACGACGGCCAGATGGACGACGCCCGGCTCGTGGTGAACCTGGCCCGGACCGCGGCCAGCCTGGGCGCCGCCATGGTCACCAGCGCCCGGGTCACCGGCTTCCTGCGAGAGGCGCGCGAGGTGGTCGGCGTGCGGGTCCGGGACCTGGAGGCGCCGGGCAGTGAGGAGTTCGAGGTCCGCGCCAAGACCGTGGTCGCGGCCACCGGCGTGTGGAGCGACGACATGTCGCAGATGCTGCGCGACGTGGGCGTGCGCCCCGGCTTCCGGGTCCGCGCCTCCAAGGGCGTGCACCTGGTGGTGCCGCGCTCATCGATCACCGGCGAGGCCGGCCTGATCCTGCGGACCGCCACGTCGGTGCTCTTCGTGCTGCCGTGGGGCGGGCACTGGATCATCGGCACCACCGACACCGACTGGCAGCTCGACCGCTCCCACCCGGCCGCCTCCGCACGCGACATCCGTTACCTGCTCGATCAGGTCAACACCGTGCTGGACCGGCCGCTCACCACCGACGACATCGAGGGTGTCTACGCCGGGCTGCGCCCGCTGCTCTCCGGCGAGGCCGACTCGACCTCCAAGCTCTCCCGCGAGCACGCCGTGGTGGAGCCGATGCTCGGCCTGCTGCTGGTGGCCGGCGGCAAGTACACGACGTACCGGGTGATGGCCGCCGACGTCATCGACCAGGCGGTGCGCCGGCTCGGCGGTCCGGTGCGGCCGTCGCGCACCGACGAGCTGCCGCTCCTCGGCGCGGACGGCTACGCCGCCGCGTGGCGCGACCGGCACGACCTGGCCCGGCGGCACGGCGTCACCGCCGGCGTGGTCGAGCACCTGCTGGAGAGGTACGGAACGCTCACCGTCCACCTGCTGGCGATGATGGCCGCCGACCCCACGCTGGCCACCCCGCTCGCCGGCGCCCCGGAATACCTGGCCGCCGAGGTCGCCTACGCGGCGCTCGCCGAGGGGGCACTGCACCTCGACGACGTGCTGACCCGGCGGACCCGCATCTCGATCGAGACCGCGCACCGCGGCGCGGAGACGGCCGCCCACGCGGCCGACGTGATGGGCGCCGCGCTGGGCTGGGACGCCACCGTGCGGGAGAAGGAGATCGAGCACTACCTGGCCCGGGTGACGGCCGAACGGCAGTCGCAGACCATGCCGGACGACGCGACCGCCGACGCCGCCCGGCTCGGTGTCCCCGACGTGCGGGGCCTGGCCGCCGACCGGCAGGTCGAGCTGCTCCGGATCGACCTCTGACCGGCCGGTGATCCTCGTCGACGAACCGCTCTGGCCAGGTCGCGGCTGCCTCTGGTCGCACCTGGTCAGCGACGTGTCGTACGAGGAGTTGCACGCCTTCGCGGAGATGCTCGGCTCGCCCCGGCGGGCCTTCGACCGGGACCACTACGACATCCCGGAGTTCCGCTTCCACAGCGCGCTCTGGCTGGGTGCGACCCTGCTGCCGTCGCGGGAGCTGGCAGCCCGGCTCCGCTCGTCCGGGCTGCGCCGCCCCAAACATCTGGCTAGGCGAGGGACTCCAGCTCGGCCTTGAGGTTGGCCTGGGCGCGGGCCTCCCACTCGTCGCGGATCGGTTCCAGCCGGTAGATCGACGGCAGTTTGAGCAGCTCCTGGAGCACCCGGGTGCGGCCGGCCCGGAAGGCGTCGTCCGGCACGTGTGCGTACTCGCGGCGGATCGCGTCGGTGTAGCGGGCGTAGCGCTCCTCGTCGGCGGCGAGGATGGCCAGATCGGCGTCGCAGAGCAGCTCGCCGTCCGGGTCGTTCTCCTCGGTCGCGTGTCCCGCGGTCAGGCCGACGAGCCGGGCCACCTCGGCGGCGACCTCCGGCGGGGTGCCCAGGCTCTGCAGCAGCCCCTCCGCGAACTCGGCGCTGTCCCGCTCGTTGCTGTCGCCCAGCGCGCGCGGGTCGTAGACCGCGTCGTGCATCCAGGCGGCCAGCCGCACCCGGTCGGGGTTCGGGGCGAGCTCGGCGAAGCGGTCCACCACGTCGAGCACCGCCGCGAGATGCGTCACGTCGTGGTAGTGGCGTTGCGGCTCGGTCCAGCGGCCGACCAGGTAGTTGGCGGCGGCGTCGAGGTCCGCGTCGGACGTGGTGGCGCCGGCGCCCCGCGCCGCCGCCCGGAAACGCTCGGGCAAAGATGTCACCTCAGCATCCTGGCACGTAGGTTGAGGCCATGATCGGCGACAACCGGTTCATCGCCGCGCTGACCCGGGCCCGGGCCGGGCTGATGCTGGCGGTGCAGGCCGGGCTCGCCGCCGGCCTGGCCTGGTTCCTGGCGCACGACCTGTTCGGCCGCCCGATGCCGTTCTTCGCGCCGATCGCCGCGGTGATCGCCCTCGGCTCCTCGGTCGGCCAGCGGATGCGGCGCACCGCGGAACTGGTGATCGGGGTGGCCGTCGGTATTGGCATCGGCGACCTGATCATCCTGCTGATCGGCGCCGGGCCGGTGCAGATCGGCCTGATCGTGCTCCTCGCCGTGCTGGTGGCGACCGCGGTCGGCGGCGGCGCGCCGCTGATCGTGCAGTCCGCCTCGTCGGCGGTGCTGGTGGCGACCCTGACCACCACCACCGAACAGCCGTGGACCCGGTTCTTCGACGCGCTGGTCGGCGGCGGGGTGGCCCTGGCGGTGATGACCCTGCTCCTGCCGATCAACCCGCTCACCGTGGTGAAACGGGCCGCCGACCCGGCGCTGCGCGCGTTCACCGCCGGCCTGCACGAGGCCTCCCTGGGCCTGGCCGAGGGCGATCCGGACGTGATCCAGGCGGCGCTGGACCGGCTGCGGGAGGCGGAGGGCACGTTCGCCGCGTTCACCGCCGCGATCGAGGCGGCCCGGGAGAACGTCGCCTTCGCCCCGGCCCGCTGGCGCGCCCGCGGCGCCCTGGCCCAGTACGTCGAGGGCGCTCCCCAGATCACCTACGCGTTGCGCAACGTCCGGGTGATGATCCGCAGGGCACAGACCGCGCTGAACGACCGGGAGCGCGTCCCGGAGGTGCTGCCCGCCTCGGTGCGGCATCTCGGTGACGCGGTCGACCTGCTGCGCGACGAGTGGGCGCAGGGCGCCGACCCGATCGCGGCACGGGAGCGGGCGCTGCGGGCGGCGGCCGAGTCGGGACGCGCCTACCAGGACGGGGTCGGCTACTCCGGCGGCGTGGTGGTGGCGCAGATCCGGACCGCGGTCGCCGACCTGCTGCGGGCCACCGGGGTGGAGTACGCGGAGGCGACCCGCCAGGTGCGGGAGGCGGTGGGCTGGCACGGGCGGGCGCACGGCGCACGGAACCGGATCGGCCGGCCGCGCCCCGGCGCGCCGTCGTGATCTGTTCCGCAGCTCCTCGGACACGTCCCGCGAGAGTCCGGTGACTAGGCTGGCGGACATGGCCGACGTCTCGCCGGCCGGGTCGTCGGACCCGGCTGCCCACCCGCAAACGGTCAATCCCGGCGCCGAGCCGCCCAGCTCCGCGCCACCCAGCTCCGTGCCACCCGCCTCCGCGCCGGTCCCCGGTTCCGGTGGGACCCAGGTGTGGCCGGACACCGTGGCGCCCGATTCGGTCCCGCCGTACCCGGTGGCCAACGACGCCTCGGTGGCGCCGATCCCCGGCCGGCGCATCGGCTGGCGGCGCTGGCTGCCGATCGCCGCGGTGATCACCCTGATCGCCGCCGCCGCGATCGGCATGCTGATCTTCCTGGGCTACAGCATCGGCATCACCGGCCTGGCGATCGGCCTGACCGCGGCGATCCTGCCGGTGCCGCTGCTGGCGAGCGCCTTCGCCTGGCTGGACCGCTACGAGCCGGAGCCGGTGAAATACCTGGTCTTCTGCTTCGCCTGGGGCGCGGCGGTGGCGACCGCGGTGGCCCTGGTGGTCAACACCCTCGCGGCGGAGCTGTTCGACGAGATCGGCCTGCCGGAAGCGCTGGTGGCCGTCCTGGTCGCACCCTTCATCGAGGAGTCGATGAAGTTCATCGGCCCGCTGCTGCTCTTCTGGCGCCGCCGCGCGGAGTGGTCCGGCATCACCGACGGCATCGTCTACTGCGGTCTCTCCGCGCTCGGGTTCGCCATGGTGGAGAACGTGCTCTACCTCGGCGGCCACGGCTACGCGGCGGGCGCCGACGAGTACGGTCCGGCCACCGGCCTGCAGAACGTCTTCCTGATCTTCATCGTGCGGATCCTGTTCACCGGTTTCGCGCACCCGCTCTTCACCTCGATGGCCGGCATCGGCCTGGGCATCGCGGCACGCTCCGCCGACCGGACCGTGCGGTGGCTGGCCCCGGTGGCCGGCCTGCTCGGCGCGATGATCCTGCACGGCCTGTTCAACCTGCTGCCGACGCTGACCGCCGCCACCGGCGAGATGCTGATCATGCTGTACGGCTACCTAGGCTTCATGGTGCCGTTCTTCTTCGCCGTGGTCGGTTTCGCCATCGCGCTGCGCAGCTGGGAGGGCCGGCTGGCCGAGCGGGTCCTGCACCATTACGTGTCGACCGGCTGGTTCGCGCCGCCCGAGGTGGCCTCGCTGGCGAGTCTGGGCCGGCGGCACTCGGCCCGGCAGTGGGCCAAGCGGGTCGCCGGGCCGGCCGGGCACCGGGCCATGCGCAACTTCCAGTTCGCCTCGACCCGGCTGGCGCTGCTGCGCGACGGCATGCAGCGTGGCCTGGAGCGGCATCCGCAGCAGCTGGAGCGGGCCCGGGCCGAGGAGCAGGAGCTGCTGGCCGCGGTCACCGGTTACCGGTCGGTCTTCGCCGGGCGGGATCCGCAGACCCCGCCGGCCTGGTGGGACGGGCACACCTACCGGATCACCTTCCCGGACGGGGTGGTGCGCACGGTGGCGCCGCCGCCCGAGCCGGTCATGCCGGTGCCGATGCGTTTCGCTCCGCCGCCGGTCTACCCGGCATACGGCGGCTACCCCGGACATCCCGGCTACCCGGGCCATCCCGGTTACCCCGGTCATCCGATGAGCCCGCCGCCGTTCCCGCCGGTGCCCGGAGGCGGTCATCCCGGCCACTCACCCTGGCAGCCGCCGCCGCAGCAGTGAGCCCGAGCGCGCTTCCTCAGAGGTAGAGGCCGGTTCCGTCCGGGTCGACCCGGGTGGCCGCGACCGCGTGCACGTCCCGCTCGCGCAGCAGGACGTACTCCTTGCCGTGCAGTTCGACCTCGGAGCGGTCGTCGGGGTCGAACAGGACCCGGTCGCCGACCACGATCGATCGGACGTTCGGGCCCACCCCCACCGCGGTCGCCCAGGACAGGCGCCGTCCCATCGACGCGGTGGCGGGAATCACGATGCCCGCGGTGGATCGGCGTTCCCCCTCGCCACCGTCCTGACGGACGAGGACGCGGTCGTGCAGCATCCGGATCGGCAATCCGGCGTCGGTACGGGCTTCGGCACTCACAAACGCAGACGGTACGCCGGTGACCAACACCGCTGTACGTGTGGTCCGGGTGCGGGTTGGGGAAGGCGATTCGGGCACACGGGCACTACCGTGATGAGCGCGTATCGCGAGCTGTCGAGGGGGTAGGCGGTTGAACCGCTTCCAGCGGGTCAGGGACAACCTGAAGAAGGCCTACGACACCGGGCGGGAGTCGGTGCGGATCGCCCGTGTCGACGCCCCGGCACCAGAGCCGGAGGAGGACGTCTTCGTCCCACCCGCGCCCGAGCCGGAGATCGTGCACCATTCGACGAGCAGCAAGGACGACGCCGACGTACCGCAGCCGTTGCGGATCGCCGCCGCCTGGAGCTGGCGGCTGATCGTGGTCGGCGTGATCGGCTGGGCGCTGCTGCGGGTGATCGGCCTGGTCAGCGTGGTGATCATCCCGCTGGCGATCGCGTTGCTGCTCTCCGCACTGCTCGGCCCGGCGGTCGGCTGGCTGCTCCGGCTGCACGTGCCCCGCTCGTTCGCCACGTTCCTGGTGCTGATCGGCGGCCTGGCCGCGGTGGCCGGCACGTTGACGCTGGTGGTGAACCAGTTCATCGACGGCGTGCCGGAACTGACCCGGAACGCCAGCGCCGGTGTCCGGCAGATCCAGGAGTGGGCCCGGACCGGGCCGCTGCATCTCTCCGACGACCAGGTCGATCAGGCGATCGACTCGGCCCAGGAGTGGGTGGACGCCAACACCTCGCAGCTCACCTCGACCGGCATCGCCACCGCGGCCACCCTGGCCGAGGTGCTCACCGGTCTGGTGCTGGTGCTCTTCGCGACCTTCTTCTTCCTGCGGGACGGGCGCCAGATCTGGCGGTTCATCGTCCGGCTGTTCCCGGTGAACGCGCGCTGGTCACTGGCCGACGCCGGGGACGCCTCGTGGGCGACGCTCGGCTCATACGTGCGGGCGACCGTGCTGGTGGCGTTCATCGACGCGGTCGGCATCGGCCTGGCGCTGGTGATCCTGGACGTGCCGTTCGCGTTCCCGCTGGCGGCGCTGGTCTTCCTCGGCGCGTTCATCCCGATCGTGGGCGCCAGCATCTCCGGCGCGGTGGCCGTCCTGGTCGCCCTGGTGGATCAGGGCTGGGTGGTCGCGCTGATCACGCTGGGCGCGGTGATCCTGGTGCAGCAGCTGGAAGGACACGTGCTCCAGCCGCTGATCATGGGCCGGGCGGTCGCCATCCACCCGCTCGCGGTCATCATCGGCATCGCCTGCGGCGTGGTGGTGGCCGGCATCATCGGCGCCCTGGTCGCGGTGCCGATCATCGCGGTGTTCAACACCGCGATCCGGCGGCTGTCCCGGCGCCGTCCGGAGATCCCGCCGGACGCGGTGGTGGTCACGGCCGGCGGCGGAAAGGACTGAGGGCGGGACCCGTCCGGGTCCCGCCCTCACAACAGAGCGTGAGCGATCAGGCGGTCGCGACGTTCAGCGCGACCTCGTTCACCCCGCGAGTGGCGTCCACCGCGAGCTCACCGTTGCCGAAGCGGCTGAGAGCCCGCACGGTCCAGGAGCCGGGCGCCGCGAAGAAGCGGAAGACGCCCTCCGGGGAGGAGACGACCTCGGCGGTGAACTCGCCGGAGCCGTCGAGCAGGCGCACGTACGCCCCGCCGACCGGCTCACCCTCGGCGGTCCGCACGATGCCGGTGATGACCGTCTCCTTCTCCAGGTCCACGCTACTGGGGAGGGGCGCGGACTGGTCGGGAGCAGCGCAGCCGGCTGCGACGTTGGCAGCGGGAGAAGTCATGATCACGCCTTTCCGGGTTCGTCGCCGAGCGCGATCGGCACGCCGATGAGCGAGCCGTACTCGGTCCACGAGCCGTCGTAGTTCTTCACGTTCTCCTGACCGAGCAGCTCCTTCAGCACGAACCAGGTGTGCGAGGAGCGCTCGCCGATCCGGCAGTAGGCGATGGTGTCCTTGCTGCCGTCCAGCCCGGCCTCGCCGTAGATCTTGGCGAGTTCCTCGTCCGACTTGAAGGTGCCGTCCTCGTTGGCCGCCTTGCTCCACGGCACGCTGATCGCGGTCGGGATGTGCCCGGCCCGCTGCGACTGCTCCTGCGGGAGGTGGGCGGGCGCGAGCAGGCGGCCGGCGAACTCGTCGGGGCTGCGCACGTCGACCAGGTTCTTCACGCCGATGGCCTCGACGACCTCGTCGCGGAAGGCGCGGATCGACTTGTCCTGCGGCTGGGCCACGTAGTCGGTCTTCGCCCGCACCGGCACGTCCTTGGTGTAGGGACGGGCGTCGAGCTCCCACTTCTTGCGGCCGCCGTCGAGCAGCTTCACGTCGCCGTGGCCGTAGAGCTTGAAGTACCAGTACGCGTACGCCGCGAACCAGTTGTTGTTGCCGCCGTAGAGGATCACGGTGTCGTCGTTGGCGATGCCGCGCTCGGAGAGCAGCGCGGCGAACTGCTCCTGGTTGACGAAGTCCCGCCGGACCGGGTCCTGCAGGTCCTTCTTCCAGTCGATCTTGATGGCGCCCGGAATGTGGCCGCCGTCGTAGGCAGTGGTGTCCTCGTCGACCTCGACGAAGACCAGGCCCGGGGTGTCCAGGTTCTGCTCGGCCCACTCGGCCGAGACGAGTGCGGTGTCGCGACTCATCGGTTCACTCCCTGTGGAAGGTGGGTGGAGGGAGAGTCAGCGCACGGAAGTGTTTCTCAGTCGCACTCCGCGCGGGACCCATTGGTAGTGGGGATCACGGGCTGCTGTGCGACGGCGCCACTGCCGGGCAGAGATATGCCGCGGGCTCAAGGGAGAGTTAGGTGCTCAGCACCGAGTGGCCCCGTCAGTTGACAGGGCGACACAGGCACGCGGCCACGCGGCACAGGTCGACCGCGCGCCTCTTCGTGAGCAACAGGCTCATGGGAAGCGACACTACCAGCGAGCCCAGAGCCCGGAACAGGACCGACCACCATCCGGGAACGTGACCTACGCGGAAAGATTGACGTTCTGTGCTCCGGCGGTCACCCGCAGCCCCTCCGGCAGCACCTGGACCTCGCGCAACGCCAGGTTCATCGGCAGCTCGGGAACGGCCAGGTCGAAGGCGAGATTGCGGGCGAACTGGCGGACCGCGCCCTGCACGAGCGGGTTGTTCGGCAGGCTCGGCGCGCTCACGTCGGCGAACCGGACCCGCACCGTGCCGTCCGCGACGGTCAGCTCGGCCGTGCCGGTCAACTCGATCGGATCCTGGCCCTGCAGCGTCAGCGGCGCCGAGCCGACCAGCTTGCCGTCCTTCTCGCTGAGCTTCACGCCCTCCCGGCCGACCAGGCCGGCGAGCTGGTTGTAATCGACGGTGCCGGTGCCGGTCACCGATCCGGCGACCACGTCACCCTGCCCGCTGCGCAGGGTGTCCAGCGGCGCCTGGACGTCCTTGGCGCGGATGTCCAGCAGCGGCATCCGGACGGTCTCGCCGGTGCCGGTCGGGGCGGCGAAGTCCGGCAGCTCGATGCGGATCTCCTGGTAGTCCCCGGCGAGCACCTGGGTCAGGAACGGCACGCCGGCGATGGTGACGTCGGGTTCGCCGCTGGTGGAATCCTGGTTGGCCACCTCCTGGCGGACCCGGTCGGCCAGGACCCGCTCGGCGTACGACGCGCCGAAACGGTCCAGCGCGAACAGGCCGGCGAGCAGCAGGAGCAGCAGGACCAGGACGACGGTCAGCAGCGCGCGGCCACGGCGGCGACGTGGACGTTCCGATTCGTACACCTCGGCCACTGAACCTCCCCGGTCTGCCCAACTGTCTGGGGAACGTACATGCCCGCGCGGTGGGTTCACCGAAACGGTGGACCCGGGTCCCGGCCCGCAGGGTCTGCTAAGTGAGGTACCAGTGCGTCAGCGCGTAGGCCGCGGCGGCGGTCAGCGCGAACCCGCCCAGCGGCCCCTGCATGTGCCGGGCCAGCCAGAAGGTCGGCGCCTGGCCGGCCAGCCGGCGGCCCGCCTCGCCGAAGTTGACCGCCAGGTCGACCAGGTTCGCCGCGACCGCGGCGACCAGGCCCAGCACCGCGCCCTTGGCCGGGGTGAACGGCAGCACCAGGTAACTGCCGAGCATGGCGGAGACCAGCGTGCCGAGCATGGCGCCGAGCACGATGCCGGCGGCGCCGCGCGGCACCTGCGCCGCGATCCGCGGCTTCGGGAAGACCGCGTCGGTCAGGCGGGCGACCAGCAGCGCCACCCCGGCGCCGGTGCAGCAGACCAGGATCGCCTGCGCGCCGAGCGGCTGGCGGGTGAGCAGGAGCAGGATCGCGTACGCCGCCGCGCCGAGCACGATGAGCAGTGTGGTGCGCCAGACGTCCTTGGCCCGGTGCCGGTCATCGGCGCGGATCACCTGGCCGATCAGCACCGCCACGAAGCCGCCGAGGGCCACCCAGACCAGCGGCAGGAACTTCGGCGGCGTGCCGGTGACCGCCAGGTAGTCGGCGACCAGGGCGGTGACCGCGACCAGCGCGGCGGTCGCGCCGGCGGCCGGCGGGTGCAGCGCCATGGTCCAGGCGAGCAGGGCGAGCAACTGCACTCCGAAGAGCACGATCGCGTACGACAGGCGCGCGCCCGGCCCGGTCGTCTGTGCCCCGACGGCCACCGCGATGGCGAGCAGCGCGCTGAACCCGGCGATGGCGATCGAGAGTTTGGGGCGGACCGGGACGACCTCGATCTCCTCGAACTCCTCCTCGTCCTCGGGATCGTCGGAGGCCGGGTGGCCGTCCTCCTCTTCCGGGACAGCGCCGTAGAAACCGGCCTTGGGTCGGCCCGGGTTCATCCGTGCGACCTGCTGGGAGGCTTCGGCGTCCCAGGGATCGTCCTGCGGCATGGAGGGGAACACGACTGCGATCGTGCCAGACCCGTGACCGTCGTCCCAATCCTCGGGCTGCACCATTTCCGGAGCGTCGTCCGCGTCGGATGAACGGGTTGTTACGAATCGGCCGTTCAGCCACCTTCCCGGCGTTCTCTACATCACTTGCGGGTGCGACGAGGGCATCAGGACGTATGCATCGGTTAAGGTGAGCGCAACCCACCCGTCGGTGACGCCGGGCCCCAGTTCTCCGGTGGCGAAGCTTTGAGCTGCGCAAACCGGGTCACCCGAGCGGCCTTGATGCCGCGAGGACGGAGGTGAGTGTGGAGATCCTTCTGCTGGTGACGGCACGTGCCGGTGAGCCTTCCGCCGTGCTGCCCGCTCTGGACCTGCTGCCCCACTCGGTTCGAACCGCCCCCCGTGACGTGCGCACCCTGGTGTCCGGGCCCAGCCCCGACGCCGTTCTGGTCGACGCCCGTTCCGAGCTCTCCGAGGCACGTGCCACGTGCCGCATGCTGCACGCCACCGGCATCGGTGTCCCGCTGATCGCGGTCGTCACCGAGGCCGGCCTGATCGCGCTCAACGCCGACTGGGGTGTCGACGACGTCATCCTGGCCAGCGCCGGACCGGCCGAGGTGGAGGCCCGCCTGCGGCTCTGCGTCGGCCGGCTCAACAACGCGACGGCCGGTGCCGGCGGCTCGATCCGGGCCGGCGAGCTCAACATCGACCCGGACACCTACGCGGCGAAGCTCAAGGGCCGCCCGCTCGACCTGACCTACAAGGAGTTCGAGCTCCTCAAGTTCCTCGCCCAGCACCCGGGCCGGGTCTTCACCCGCGACCAGCTGCTGCGCGAGGTCTGGGGCTACGACTACTTCGGCGGCACCCGGACGGTCGACGTGCACGTGCGGCGTCTGCGCGCCAAGCTCGGCTCGGAGTACGAGTCGATGATCGGCACCGTCCGCCAGGTGGGCTACAAGTTCGTGGTCCCGCCGTCCGGTCGCCAGCTGCCGGACAACGACCCCGTGTCGCTGCCCGTCTGATTAAGATCACCACATGACGATGCGACAGCCGGTCCGTGCCGCGGGCCGGCTGTCCGCGTCCGAGGTGGACGATGTGCTCGCCCTGGCCGCCGCCGCGGCCGAGCTGGACGGGACCTATCCGCTCTCCGAGGACATCGTGCTGCGGGTTCGCGGCGACGTCGCCACACAGGGCGTTCACCTGCTGTCCTACGCGGGTGACCGCCTGGCCGGTTACGCCTTCGTCGAGGATGCGGCCGGCGAGCTGGTGGTCCACCCGCAGTTCCGCCGGCAGGGGCACGGCAGCGCGCTGCTCGCCGCGGCCGGCGACGGTCCGCTGCGGTTCTGGGCGCACGGTGACGATCCCGGCTCGGCCGCCTTCGCCGAGCGCAACGGTTTCCACCGGGCCCGGGTGCTCTGGCAGATGCGCCGCTCGCTGCTCGAGCCGCTGCCCGACGTGCCGCTGCCCGACGGCGTCACGGTCCGCGCCTTCAACCCGGACTCCGACGAGCAGCGCTGGCTCGAGGTCAACGCGCGCGCCTTCGCCCACCACCCCGAGCAGGGCCGGTGGACTCTCGAGGATCTGCGCAGCCGGGAGGCGGAGCCGTGGTTCGACCCGGCCGGGTTCCTGCTCGCCGTCGACATCGCGGACACCCTGCTCGGCTTCCACTGGACCAAGGTGCACCCGGCCGCCGGTGACGATCCGGCGATCGGCGAGATCTACGTGCTCGGGGTCGACCCGGGCGGGCACCGTCGCGGCCTGGGCGCCGCGCTGAGCGTGGCCGGCCTGCGCCACCTCGCGAGCGCCGGCCTGACGGTGTCGAACCTCTACGTCGACGAGTCGAATGCCGCGGCGGTCGCGCTGTACCGCCGGCTGGGCTACCAGGTCTACAAGACCGACGTGAACTACCAGCGGTCCTGATCCTTCTCCCGCGTCGATCTCGGGTGCGTATGGCGCCGGAGACGAGCACGCACAACGGCCACCGCTCTACCGCGTCGGTCTCGGGCACGCAGCGCGCCCGCAATTCTCACGCGTAACCACGTGCTCAAGCCCGGCGGGCGCGCTGTGGCCTGGACCACGTGCTCAGGCCGCGTGGTAGGCACGGGCGCTCTCCTGACCCGTACGAAAAAACCGCGGAAAGAGTAACGCCGGGGACAAGCGCAAGTCTCGCTGAGGTCACGGTCGACCGGATTTATCCGGCATATCGGGTAGCGAGGGCGCGGTTCACTTAACGGACAACTGGCACTCGGCGGATGGCTACCTTCTGGGGTCGACGTGTTCACCCCCAGTTCATTTGCGACCGGGGATCCGGTCACTTGCCGCTCTTAGCTTTTGCCGTGTGAGCCGGTGAGAGGCCGGCGGCAAGTGAATCTGAAGGGACAACCGTGAAGCTCCAGCGGTCCGGTTTCGTGGCCGGCATTGCTTTGACTGCGACGATCGCGCTCACCGCGTGCGGCTCGGACAACAACGACCCGGGTGGCGACAGCGGCTCGTCCGCCGCCCCAGCCAACTGCGTCAGCGGCAGCCTGACGGCGCAGGGCTCCACCGCCCAGAAGAACGCCATGGACGAGTGGATCAAGGCCTACCAGGGCCAGTGCGCCGACGCCAAGGTGGACTACCAGGGCACCGGTTCGGGTGCGGGTATCGAGGCGTTCATCGCCGGCACCGCCGACTTCGCCGGCTCGGACTCCGCCCTCAAGGAGGACGAGGTCGCGCAGGCCGACGCCAAGTGCGCCGGCGGCAAGGCCCTCAACCTGCCGATGGTGATCGGCCCGGTCGCCGTCGTCTACAACGTGCAGGGCGTCGACGGCCTGCAGCTGTCGCCCTCCACCCTGGCGAAGATCTTCGCCGGCAAGATCACCAAGTGGAACGACGCGGCGATCGCGGCGGAGAACTCCGGCGCCAAGCTGCCGGACGCCCCCATCGGCACGGTGCACCGCTCGGACGAGTCCGGCACCACCGACAACTTCACCAAGTACCTGAGCAAGACCGCCGAGGCGGACTGGACCTTCGGAAACGCCAAGGCGTGGAAGGCTCCGGGCGGCACCGGTGCGGCCAAGTCGGACGGTATCGCCACCAAGGTGAAGAGCACCCCGAACAGCATCTCCTACGTCGAGCTCTCGTTCGCCGAGAACAGCGACCTGCAGATGGCGAAGATCAAGAACGGCGCCGGCGAGTTCGTCGAGCTGACCGGTGAGAGCGCCGGCAAGACGCTGGAGAACGCCACCGTCAAGGGCACCGACGGCGACCTGGCCCTGGAGCTCGACTACAACACCAAGACCGCGGGCGCCTACCCGATCGTGCTGGTGACCTACGAGATCGCCTGCAGCAAGGGCAGCCCGAAGGCCAAGGAGATCCAGTCCTTCCTGAAGTACACCTCCAGCACGGCCGGCCAGACGGCTCTCGCTGAGCTGGGCTACGCCCCGCTGCCCGAGACCCTGCGGGCCAAGGTCGAGACCTCGGTCAACTCGATCGCCTGACCCTCGACAATCCCTCCGAGACGACAGCGAGCGCGCAGATGGGTGACTACCCCTCCCGCTCGGTGAACGCCACCGCCGGCGACTCGGGCGTGACCACCGGTCACGCTCGGGGCGCCGGCTCCGGTGCTTCCCCGAGCAATTCCCAAGAACCCCCGCTGGGTGGCGGCGGCGCACTGCCGAAGAAGGCCCGGTTCTCCGTGGAGACCGGCTTCCGCGGCCTCTCCACCACCGCGGGCGCGATGGTGCTGGTCATCATCGTGGCCATCGCGGTCTTCCTGGTGTCGAAGGCGGTGCCGGCCCTCCAGGCGAACACCGCGAACTTCCTGACCGAGAAGACCTGGTTCCCCAACGACGCCGAACCGGTGTTCGGTATCGCCGCCCTCGCCTTCGGCACGGTGCTCAGCTCGATCATCGCGCTGCTGGTCGCGGTGCCGATCGCGCTGGCCATCGCGCTCTTCCTGTCGCACTACGCTCCCCGGCGGCTGGCCACGCCGCTCGGGTTCGTGATCGACCTGCTGGCCGCCGTGCCCAGCGTGGTCTTCGGTCTCTGGGGTCGCGACGTTCTGCAGACGCCGGTCCGCAACTTCTCGATCTGGCTCAACGAGTACTTCGGCTGGCTGCCGTTCTTCAGCGGCGACGGCCCGTTCGGCCAGTCGGTCATGCTCGGTGGCCTGGTGCTGGCGATCATGGTGCTGCCGATCATCACCTCGCTGTCCCGCGAGGTCTTCCAGCAGACCCCCGGCATGAACGAGGAGGCGGCGCTCGCCCTCGGTGCCACCCGCTGGGAGATGATCCGGACGGCGGTTCTGCCGTACGGCAAGCCCGGCGTGATCGCCGCGGTAATGCTCGGCCTGGGCCGCGCGCTCGGTGAGACCATCGCCCTGGCGCTGACCCTCGGTATCACCTTCAACATCTCGTTCAACCTGATCCAGGACGGCGGCAACTCGATCGCCGCCAACATCGCGAACACCTTCGGTGAGGCCAACGCCACCGGCCGCGGTGCGCTGATCGCCTCCGGTCTGGTGCTCTTCGCGATCACGCTGGTGGTCAACATGACGGCTCGGGCGATCATCTACCGCCGTCGCGAGTTCCGGGACAGTGCAGCATGAGCCTTCTCGAACGTGAGGTTCCGGGCGTCGTGATGACGCCGGACAACATCCGTAGCCGTAAGCTCCCGGTCGTCACCAACGTGCTCGTCGCGGTGGCCGCTCTGGTGGTCGCCGCGGCCGTGGTGCTCGGCACCGGCATCGGCAACTGGGTGCTGGTCCTGGTGGTCGGCGTCGTGCTGTACCTGGTCGGGCTCAACTTCGTGGCCGGGCGGATCGAGGGGCGCCGCGCCGCGCGCAACCGCACCATGCAGTCGCTGATCTACTCGGCGTGTGTGCTGGCGGTGCTGCCGCTCGCCTCGGTGGTCTGGACCCTGCTGTCCAAGGGCGTCGAGCGCCTCGACGCCAACTTCTTCGGCACCTCGATGAACAACATCGGTGCCCGGGACCCCGAGGGTGGCGCCTACCACGCCATCATCGGCACCCTGGAGCAGGTCGGCATCGCCACGCTGATCGCCGTGCCGCTCGGTGTGCTCGGTGCGATCTACCTGGTCGAGTACGGCCGCGGCCGGTTCGCCAACACGGTCCGCTTCTTCGTCGACGTGATGACCGGCATCCCGTCGATCGTGGCCGGTCTGTTCATCCTCTCCTTCTGGGTCCTGATCGTCAGCCCGTGGTTCAACGACGGGAACCCGCGCTTCTCCGGCTTCGCCGCCGCGCTGGCGCTGACCGTGCTGATGCTGCCGACGATCGTCCGGTCCACCGAGGAGATGCTGCGGCTGGTTCCCGGCCCGCTGCGGGAGGGCTCCTACGCGCTCGGCGTGCCGCAGTGGAAGACGATCCTCAAGGTCGTCCTGCCCACCGCGCTGCCCGGCATCGTCACCGGCGTCATGCTCGCCATCGCCCGCGCGGCCGGCGAGACCGCCCCGGTGCTCCTGGTCGCCGGCGGCGCCGCCGCGATCAACTTCGACCCGTTCGCCGGAAACCAGCAGTCGCTGGCGCTCTTCGTGTACCAGCAGGCCGGGGACGCCTCCCGGTACGCACCGGCCCGGGCCTGGACGGCCGCGCTCACCCTGGTGGCGCTCGTGCTGATCCTGACCATCGCCGCCAAGCTGCTCGCCCGCCGCAACAAGTTGTCCCGATAAGAGGTGTACCCCATGGCCAAGCGCATCGAGGCGAGCAACGTCTCCTCGTACTACGGAACCTTCAAGGCGATCGACAGCGTCTCGATGACCGTCGAACCGAAGACGATCACCGCCCTGATCGGCCCGTCCGGCTGCGGCAAGTCCACGTTCCTGCGGTCCATCAACCGCATGCACGAGGTGCTGCCCGGCGCCCGGATCGAGGGCCGCCTCACCATCGACGACCAGAACATCTACGACCAGGACGTGGACGTCACCGCGGTCCGTCGCATGATCGGCATGGTCTTCCAGCGGCCCAACCCGTTCCCGACGATGTCGATCTACGAGAACGCGGTGGCCGGCCTCAAGCTCAACGGCGTCAAGAAGAAGGCGCTGCTCGACGAGGCCGCCGAGAAGTCGCTGCGCGCCGCGAACCTGTGGGACGAGGTCAAGGACCGCCTCGACCGTCCCGGCGCCGGCCTCTCCGGCGGTCAGCAGCAGCGTCTCTGCATCGCCCGTACCATCGCGGTCGAGCCGCAGGTCGTGCTGATGGACGAGCCGTGTTCCGCGCTCGACCCGATCTCGACGCTGGCGATCGAGGACCTGATGTTCAAGCTGAAGGACCGCTTCACGATCATCATCGTCACGCACAACATGCAGCAGGCCGCCCGGGTCAGCGACAAGACCGGGTTCTTCTCGATCGACAAGACCGGCGACCCCGGCCGCCTCATCGAGTACGACGACACCCAGAAGATCTTCAGCAACCCCACCCAGAAGAAGACCGAGGACTACATCACCGGTCGCTTCGGCTGATTGGTTGCGCCGGTTCTTTCGTACGACCTACGGGGACCCGCCGAACTACCTCGCCCGTGCCTGACCGCGAGCATCGGAGCCGTCTCGGCCCCGGCGCTCGCGGTCGGCCCACTGGCCCTGGTACTCAGCCGCCGGGCTGGTCGGGGACATGGAGCAGGACCCGCCCGTCGGCGGTCACCTCGATGCGGGGGTTGAGCGGGCTGGCGGCGTCCCGGTGCGCGGCCGCGGCGACGATCTCCGGGATGGTGCCGCAGGCGGCCAGCTCGCGCAGCGTACGCAGCGTGGGCGGCAGCATCGGCAGCTCGCGGGACTCGGCGGGGGAGATCCACGCGGTGCCGTCGGCCTCACCCGAGACGTCACGGGCGCTCTGTGCCTCCGGCAGCAGCGCCACGAAGAACCAGGTGTCGTAACGCCGCGGCTCGAACTCCGGGGTGATCCAGCGGGCCCACGGCAGCAGCAGATCGTCGCGCAACCGCAGCCCGCGCCGCAGCAGCAGCTCGGTCATGGTCAGCTCGCGGCGCTGCACCGCGGCCCGGTCGGCCTCCCAGTCGGCGGTGGCGACCGCGGTGACCGTGCGATCCGGTTCGGCGGTCGGGCCGGCCAGCAGGATGCCGCTCTCCTCGAAAAGCTCCCGGGCGGCCGCGCCGACGACCGCGCGCGCCTGATCGTCCGGCACGCCGAGCCGCTCGGACCAGTCGGAACGGACGGTCTCCGGGCGATCGGAGGGGTCGACGGACCCGCCCGGGAAGGCGTACACCCCACCGAAGACCATCGTGGTGGCGCGGCGTAGCACGTACACCTGGAAGGCGTCACCGTGTGGGCGGAGAAGGACCACCGTGGCTGCCGGCCGGGCCGGCGCCGGCGGGCCGGTGAAGTCCCGGGCCCGCTGCAGCATCGCGGGCGGTAACACCATCGAAGTCTCGCCGACGTGGCCCGGGGCTTGCCCGGCGTGCGGTCGGGGGATCTCAGGGTCGGACGGAAGCGGCATCGGTTCGGTCACCGGTCGATCCTGCCACCGGCGGCGTCCCGGGCGATACGGTATCGATCATGAACGGACAGAACGTGCGCTGGGGCATTCTCGGCCCCGGCGGGATCGCCAGCACCTTCGCCGCCGACCTGCCGCTGGTGCCGGGTGCGGAACTCGCCGCCGTCGGATCACGCTCGGCGGCGACCGCGGAGGCCTTCGCGCGCAAGCACGGCTTCGCCCGGGCGCACGGCTCGTACGCGGACCTGGCCGCCGACGACGGGGTGGACGTGGTCTACGTGGCCACCCCGCACGCCTTCCACCTGGAGGGGGCGATGCTCTGCGTGGAAGCCGGCAAGGCGGTGCTGGTGGAGAAGCCGATCACGCTGGACCTGCCCTCCGCGGCGCAGCTGGTGCAGGCCGCCCGTACCCGTGGGGTGTTCCTGATGGAGGCGATGTGGATGCGCCTCAACCCGGCGATCCGCAAGATCGCCGAACTGGTCGCCGGGGGTGCGATCGGTTCGATCAGCGCGATCCACGCCGACTTCGGCCTGCAGGGCCCGTTCGCCGCGTCGCACCGGCTGCGTGACCCCGCCCTGGGTGGCGGGGCGCTGCTCGACCTGGGCGTCTACCCGATCCACCTGACGCATCTGATCCTCGGCGTGCCGGCGACCGCCCACGCCTGGGCGCACCTGACGCCGGAGGGCGTCGACGAGAACACCGGCGTGCTGCTCGGTTACGCCTCCGGCGCGGTGGCCGCGCTGACCTGCAGCATCAACGGGGCCAGCAAGAACACCGCCTCGATCACCGGCACCGACGGGCGGATCGATCTGCCGGAGGGTTTCATGGTGCCCCGCTCGTTCGTGCTGAACCGCCCCGGCCGGGCGCCGGAGACCTTCGAGCTGCCGTTCGAGGGCAGCGGCTACCAGTTCGAGGCGGCGGAGGTGCAGCGGTGCCTGCTGGCGGGCGAGCTGGAGAGCCCGCTGATGTCGCACGACACGACGCTCGAGGTGATGAACCTGCTGGACACCCTGCGCGAACAGGTCGGTGTCGTCTACTAGCCCCATCCGTCCAGCGCACCCACCGCCCCGGCGCCGGCGCCTGCCGCCCGAAACGGCGAAGAACGCCCCGCTCCGGCTGGCACCCACGCACCGAATCCGCCCCGCGGACAGCGTGCATCGGTGCCAGCCGGGCGCGCTGGGCCAAGGCATTTGCGACACGCTCGTCCGTAGCCCACTCCGGAAACCAGCACCTTCAGCCCCATGAACTACGGCCGGTTGCGTTCGGCCGTAGCTCGTGCCGGTATTGGGCGGCTCGTAGCCTCCATGGGCTACGGCCCGGGGACGCTCCATGCCGCCCAGCCGTCAGCGACACACGTGCGTGGCCTGTGGAAGGTGCTCCTACGACCGCTGGGCTGGCTGGGCGGTCAGCCGAAGAGGGGGCGGACCAGGAAGTAGGCGACGCAGGCGATCAGGGCGGCCGCCGGGAACGTGGTGATCCAGGCGACGACGATGTTGCCGGCGACGTTCCAGCGGACCGCGCTGAGCCGTTTCGTGGCGCCCACGCCCATGATGGCCGAGGTGATCGTGTGCGTGGTCGAGATCGGTGCGTGCAGGACCAGGGCGTTGAAGTAGAGCACCGAGCTCGCCACCGTCTCGGCGGCGAAACCCTCGGCCGGGCCCAGGTCGATGATCTTGCGGCCCAGGGTGCGGATGATGCGCCAGCCGCCCGCGTAGGTGCCGGCCGCGAGCACGGCCGCCGACGTCCAGTAGACCCACTCCGGGATGTGCGTCGCGTTGTCCTGGAAGCCGCCGGTGTAGAGCGCCAGCACCACGATGCCCATGGTCTTCGCCGCGTCCTGCATGCCGTGCCCCACGGACATCGCGGCCGCCGACAGGGTCTGCGCGTGCCGGAAACCGCGGTTGAGCTTGCCCGGAGTGCCGCGGCGGAAGATCCACATGATGGCGACCATCATCGCGAAGCCGAGCGCCAGGCCGACCATGGGCGAGACCACCATCGGGATGAGGACCTTCTGCACGATGTTGGTCCACTGCACGGTGCCGCCCGCGGCGAACAGCGTCGCGCCGACCAGCCCGCCGAACAGCGCGTGCGAGGAGCTGGAGGGCAGGCCGAAGTACCAGGTGATCAGGTTCCAGGCGATCGCGCCGAGCACGCCGGCGAAGACCACCCCCAGGCTGGGTATCCCGAGTGGCAGTTTGACCAGGCCGTCACCGACGGTCTTGGCCACCTCGCCGCCCAGGTGCGCGCCGATGAAGTTGCCGACGGCGGCCATCGCGAGCGCCACCCGGGGCGTGAGGGCCCGGGTGCTGACACTGGTCGCGATGGCGTTGGCGGCGTCGTGGAAGCCATTGGTGTAGTCGAACGCCATCGCGGCGAGGATCACCGCCAGGACGGCGACGAGTTCGGGATCCAAGGTCTAGGACTCCTTGACCGCGATGGTCTCGACCGTGTTCGCCACGTGCTCGAACGCGTCGCAGGCAGCCTCCAGCTCGTCCACGACCTCTTTCATCTTGAGGACGGTGAGGGCGTCGTACTCGCCGGAGAACAGGCGCACGAGCAGCATCCGGTACGCCCGGTCACCGTCGTTCTCCAGCCGGTTGATCTCGATCCAGTACTCCTCGAGGCCCTTCATCGTGCGCAGCCGCGGCATCGCCTCGGCGGTGATCTTCGCCTGCTGGTCCAGGACGGTCACCAGCTCGTGCATCTCCCGGGGCAGCGACGGCAGGTCGGTCAGCCCGTACAGATAGAGCAGGTTGCCGGCCGCCTCCAGGTGGTCCATCACGTCGTCGAGCTGCGAGCCCAGCGAGTAGATGTCCTCCCGGTCGAACGGGGTGATGAAGGTGGAGTTGATCTTCTTGTACAGCTCGTGAGTGATCGAGTCGCTGTCGTGCTCCACATCGCTCAGCCGGTCGGCGACGGATTGCACGTCCACTCCGGGCAGTGCCAGCTCGTTGAGCAGTTCGGTGCCCTTCACCAGGTTGAGCGCGGCCTTGGTGAAGAGGTCGTAGAAGGCGCCCTCGACGGGACGGAATGAGAACTTCACGGCGCGGACCTCGATCGGCGGGTCTTGGTTTGATCTCCGGAGGGCATGCTATCGGTCCACGCTGGTTCACCCTTTGGACACGTGCCTAAACGGGCTCGTGACGACCAGCTGTCCGGGGAGCGTTCGGTCGGGGTGCGGTACGGCGTACCGCCCTGGTCGGAAGGTGTGGCAGTGGAGTGGCCCCGGTGACCGGGTGCCGGCGCAGGTGCTTGGCCAGTCCGGTGTGGTCGGTGTCAGCGATCACATCCACACCGGCCGCGCCGAGTTCGGCCCAGATCGCCGCCCGGGCGCGCTTGGTTCCGTCGGGCAGCCCGGAGATCCGGACCTTGCGCCCGTCCTCGTGTGCCGCCCGGACCAGCGCGTGCAGCTGGTGGCGTTCCTCGGCGGCGATCGGCTCGCAGCCGTCCCAGCCGAACCGCCGGGTCCACGGCTCGCTGACCACCGGGACCAGGCTCGGCGGCGCGGAGCGGGAGCCCAGGTCGTCGAAGGTGCCGTCGGCGAACGCGTACCGGTCGGACTGGGCGGCGAGCAGCTCGCGGGCGTCCACGATGCCGGAGACCGTCACGGTGACCACGCCCGGCGTGAGCACCCCGTCGTGGCACCGGCTGAGCAGGGCGGCGTGGTCGCGCAGCTGCCGGTCCAGCATCCGGTAGGCGCGCAGCAGCGCTTCCGGGTCCCGGTTGGCCCCGGCGAACTCGATGACCAGCCGGAACGGCGCCGCCTGGTCGCGCCAGAGGCGACCGCCGCCGGCCTGCGCCCGGGTGAAGAGCGGGGCGAGGACGAGCCGGCGCAGCGTGCGGCCGGGTTCCGGTCCGCCCGGGCCGAGGAAGAGCTCGCCGTGCGGTCCGGCGACCACCGGCACGGTCATCCCGGTGAGGCCGAGCCGGAGCACGCGGGGCAGCGGATCAGCGATCGTGCTGCTGACGAGTGCGTGGCCGGCGGCGAGGCACGGGCGGGAGCGGCGCAGCACGGCGACCGAGACCGCGCCGCCGGCCCCGGCAAGCCCGGCCAGGCTGCCCGCGATAGTCGCCATGTCCTGCACGAAGCACCATCCGATTCGTACTTTATGGGTGTTTCATACTGTGGCACAGGTGATACCCGCGGTCCGGCAATCTCGCGCAGAATTCCCCCTATGCCGTCCACGACCGCGGTCGACTTCGAAGCTCAGCGTCCCTACC
Organism: Actinoplanes sp. NPDC024001; assembly: GCF_040638955.1. NCBI lineage: Bacteria > Bacillati > Actinomycetota > Actinomycetes > Micromonosporales > Micromonosporaceae > Actinoplanes > Actinoplanes sp. NPDC024001. The sequence goes on along the minus strand of NZ_JBEZZB010000021.1, from coordinate 23,762 downwards.
TGATGGCCGTCGCCTACCGGATGCTGGGCAACCGCTCCGAGGCCGAGGACGCCGTTCAGGAAGCCTGGCTGCGCTACGCGCAGCATCGGGACGAAATCAGGGACGTGCGCGGCTGGCTCACCACGGTCACCGCGCGCATCTGCCTGGACCAGCTCAATTCCGCTCGGGTACGCCGGGCCGCGTACCCCGGCCAGTGGCTCCCGGCCTACGTCGTCGACCCGGACGCCGACCCCGCCGACCACGCCGAGCTGGCCGATCAGGTCAGCGTGGCGCTGCTGGTGGTGCTGGAGCGGCTCACCCCGGAGCAGCGGGTCGCGTTCGTCCTGCACGACGCGTTCGGGGTGCCGTTCGACGAGGTGGCCGAGGTACTCGACACCACGCCGGCCGCGGCCCGGCAGCACGCCTCGCGCGCCCGGCGCGCGGTCGCGGCCGGCACCATCCGGCACACCGCCGGTCTGGCCGAGCAGCGCAAGGTCCTCACCGCGTTCCTCAGCGCGGCACAGAGCGGGGACATGCGTACGCTCGCCGCCGTGCTCGCGCCGGACGTGGTCACCATCGGTGACGGCGGTGGTGTGGTCCGGACCGCGCTGAACCCGGTCGTCGGCGCCGACAAGGTGGCCCGGTTCTGGGTCGGCCTGCTGCAGAACAAGCTCGCCGACCTCACCGAGGCGACAGTCGATCCGGTGCTGGTCAACGGCTCGGCCGCGATGCTGCTGCGCGGGATCCGGGCGGACGGGGAACGGCTGCTCGCGGTCCTCACCGTCGCGGTGGACCAGGGCCGGATCACCGGGCTCTTCAACCAGCAGAACCCGGAGAAGGTCCTACTGGGTGACCTCTAGCAGGTGCTTGCGGTAATGCGAGGCGAACGGCTCGGTGCCGTCGCCGAGTGAGCCGATCAGCTGGCGGGCCGCCGCGTGCGCGTTGGCGACCACGTCGTCCGGGTAACCGAAGGCCTTCCGGTGCTCCTCGAACTCGTCCTCGTCGCGCAGCTCGACCAGCCCGGTCTCGCGGCGCCGCACCGCGTCCAGGTCCAGGTCGATGATGTGCACGGTGTCGCCCTCCCACCGCGCCGGCGTGGTGATGTCGCAGTAGACCTCGCTGGTGCGCGGGGGTGGGTTGAACATCCCGGTCCACCAGGCGTGGTGCGGGATGAGCAGCACGAACGGGATCTGCTCGACCGACGGGCGGCCGTGGTAGACCGAGGCGGTGCCGCGGGTCACGCCGACCCAGATACCGAGGTCGTCCTCGGCCAGACGACGGGCCGGGTAGTCACGATGAGCCGATCCGTCGTACTTCGTGTAGATGACCCGGACCATCTCGCTCGGCATGAGGTGCACCCTAGCGGTGGTCCGGTTCTGTCGGTGGTGGCGGGTACGGTTCCTCCGTGCCCGCAGCAACCAAGAAAAAGGCGACCGCAGAGAAACTCCTCGCCGCAGCCGTCGGGGCCGTCCCCGGTGGCGCAGCCCGCCCCGGTCAGCAGGCCATGGTGGAGGCCATCGACAAGGCGATCAAGGACCGCGAGCACCTGCTCGTCCAGGCCGGCACGGGCACCGGAAAGAGTCTCGGCTACCTGACACCGGCCCTGCTCGTGGACGGTCCGGTGGTGGTCTCCACGGCCACCCTGGCCCTGCAGAACCAGCTGGTGGAGCACGACCTGCCGCGCCTGGCCGCGGCGGTCGAGCCGGTGCTCGGGCGCAAGCCGACCTTCGCCGTGCTGAAAGGCCGGCACCACTACCTCTGCGTGGCGAAACTCGAACACGCCGACGAGGAGACACCCACCGACACGCTCTTCGACGCCGCGCCGGCGCCCAAGGCCGGGCAGTGGCTCGGCGAGGCCGGCCGGCTCGGCAAGCAGATCCTGCGGATCCGCTCCTGGGCGGAGAAGACCGAGACCGGCGACCGCGACGAGCTGGACCCGGGGGTCGACGACACGGCCTGGCGGCAGGTCTCCATGCCGGCTCGGGACTGCGTCGGCGCCGCCCGCTGTCCCTACGGGCAGGAGTGCTTCGCCGACGCCTCCCGGGTCCGGGCGCGGGAGGCCGACATCGTGGTCACCAACCACAGCCTGCTCGCCGTCGACATGCTCGCCGGGCGGCAGATCGTCCCGCCGCACAAGCTGCTGATCGTCGACGAGGCGCACGAGCTGGCCGACCGGGTCTCCTCGGCGTCCCAGGCCGAGATCACCCCGGAAGCGATCGAGCGGGCCGGCCGCCGGGCCCGCACCCTGGTCACCCCGGCCGACGCGGAGGCCCTGGCCACGGCGGCCGACGCGCTCACCGTGGGCCTCGCCGACGTGCCCGCCGGGCGGCTCACCACCGGCCTGCCCGACGGGCTGCGCCTGGCCGTGACCCAGCTGGAGTCGGCGACCCGGTCGGCGCTCACCGCGATCGGCGAGATCAAGTCCGACGATTCCGACCCGGTCGGCAAGCAGGCCGCCAAGGCGGTGCTGGACGAGCTCTCCAAGACCGCCCAGCGGCTGCTGGAGGAGAACGCCTTCGACGTCGCCTGGGTGGAGAAATCCGACCTCGGCCACGGGCGCCGGGCCCTGGTGGTCGCCCCGCTCTCGGTCGCCGGCACCCTCTCCGAGAGTCTGTACTCGGATCGGACCGTCGTGGTCACCTCGGCGACGCTGACCCTGGGCGGGCGGTTCGACACGGTGGCCCGCTCGCTCGGCCTCCCGGTGACCGCACCCGGGCCGGAAGGCACCCCCGCCACCGGCGACGGCTGGACCTCGCTGGACGTCGGCTCGCCGTTCGACTACGCCAAGCAGGGCATCCTCTATGTGGCGGCGCACCTGCCGCGGCCCACCATGTCCGGCCTGCCCGAGGCGGCCGGCGAGGAGCTGCTCCGGCTGGTGGAGGCGCTCGGCGGGCGTACGCTCGGGTTGTTCTCCTCCCGCAAGGCCGCCACCCAGGCGGCCGAGCTGTTGCGCGCCAAGACCGACCTGCCGATCCTGCTGCAGGGCGACGAGACGCTGCCGATCCTGGTCCGCAAGTTCCGCGAGGAGAAGGCGAGCTGCCTCTTCGGGGTGATGTCGCTGTGGCAGGGCGTGGACGTGCCCGGTGACGCCTGCCAGCTCGTGGTGATCGACCGGTTGCCGTTCCCGCGCCCCGACGAGCCGCTGGCGGCGGCCCGCTCGGCGGCGGTCGACGCGAGCGGCGGCTCCGGCTTCGCCGCGGTGAGCGTCCCGATCGCGGCGGTCCGCCTGGCCCAGGGGGTGGGCCGGCTGATCCGGTCGACCGGCGACAAGGGCGTGGTGGCGGTCCTCGACTCGCGCCTGGAGACCGCCCGTGGCTACGGGGCTTTCCTGCGCAAGTCCCTGCCCCCGTTCTGGTACACGACCCGTTCCGAGGTGGCGCTCGGCGCCCTGACCCGACTGGCGAAAAGTTGACCATGCTGGAAGTCGCCTGCACGTTGCTCGTCGACGCCGACGGCGCGCTGCTGTTGCAGCTGCGCGACGACAAGGCCCCCTATTTCCCGAACGTCTGGGGCCTGCCCGGCGGCGCGATCGAGCCCGGTGAGACCCCGGCGGAGGGCGCGGCCCGCGAGTTGTGGGAGGAGTCCCGCCTCGAGCCGGAGGGCCCGTTGCGGCTCTTCGTCCGCCAGGATCTGCCCGAGCAGGAGCGGGTGAAGCACTACTTCTCCGGCTTCACGACCGCCCGGCAGTCCGACGTCGTCCTGGGCGAGGGCGCAGCGATGCTCTTCATCCCGGCGGCGGAGGTGCTGGACCGCCCGTTCACCCCCCGGCAGCGCCGAGGTCATCGAGCGTTTCCTCTCCTCGCCGGAATATTCGTCGATGCTCCGCTCCGGTCGCGGGTGAGCTGACGTGGCTCTGCGGGTGGCGCTCGAGCTCTGAGTGCGACGTGTCACCATGGCTGCCGTGACGGGGCCGGTTGATGAGGTTCCGCCGCCGGTTCGGCCGGTGCGGCGGCGATGGTGGCCGGTCTGGGTGGTGGGCGCCTGGAGCGTGGTGCTGCTGGCCGGGGTGTTCTGGTCGGTGCGCAATGACGAGGCGACGGTTCCCGAGCAGCGCGACATCGGGCACGCCGTGCCGGAGCTGCGGCGGGCCACCGGTGCGCTGGTCGCGGCGGCTCAGGACCAGCGGTGGGCGACCCGGCTGGGGGAGTTTCAGCTGGTGGAGTGCTCGCTCAACCCCGCGTGGACGGGCCGGCGGGCCAGCCGGGACCTGACGCTCTACGTGCCGGAGGGCGAGGCGCGCGCGGCGCTGGACGGCATCGCGGCGGGGCTGCCGAAGTCCTACGGCGCGGGAGTGGTCGTGGCCCGCGGTGGCACGCAGCTCTCCCTCTTCGCCGACGCCGGGGAGTTCATCGCCATCGACGCCGAGGCGGCGTCGACCGATCAGGTGCTGACCGTGCGGCTCGACTCCGGCTGCCGGCCACCGGCCGACGTGGCCGGCCCGGGCGATCCGGCGGCCGGCGCGGCCCCGGAGCTTTTCCGCAGCACGCTCGCCGCACTCGGCGTGACCGGCGCCGAGCCGAGGATCCACGCCGAGACCTGTCCGGCGGGCGGGACGGCGGCCACCTTCGAGGCGGACGGCGGGACCGCCGACCCGGACAGCGCGCCGCGCGGGGTTCCGGACGGGACGACCCCGATCTGGGCGGGGGCGGGCGGCTGGGCGTACCGGGTCGGGCCGGAATCGGTCGTGATCGACACCCAGGGTGAGCGGCTCGTGGTGAGCGTCACCACCGGCTGCCGGGCCGGCTGAAAGCCGGCGCCGCCGAAGAGCGGGCGGCGCAGCGGGCGGTCAGTAGACCAGGGCCTGCGCGCCCTCGGACATGATCTCCTCGACGAAGACCGCGGCGCCGGCGATGCGGATGCCGGGCAGCACGTCGTCGGGGCCGATGCCGCGGCGGGCCGCGCACTGCGTGCAGGCGGTGACCCGGCCCGCGCTGAGCAGGGCGTCCATCAGGTCGGGCAGCGGCGCGGCGTGCGGCAGGTCGAACTCGGCGGCGCGGCCGGGCAGGGCGAACCAGGTGGATTCCCCGGTCATCCAGAACGAGACGTCCACGCCGGACGCGACGGCCGTGCTCGCCACGGTGAAAGCCTGCGAACAACGCTCGGGGGCGTCCGCTCCCGCGGTGGCCTTGACGACCAGCAAACGTGCCATACCGGTCAGCATAAGATGGGCGCGTCATGGTTACCGAGATCGGGTTCGTGAGTCTGCTGGTGGCCGCCCTGGGTGGGCTGGCCGGCGGCTTCGGCTATTTGGCAGTGCGTATTTCGAGGGGGCGTTGGTGAGCAGCGAGACGGAAAACCCACTGGGACCGCCGCCGTGGCTCAACGCCCCGCCCGTGGAGCCGTACCCGTATGAGGACACCCACGACCTGCGCGTCGGCCCCGACCTGCACGGGTCGCTGCTGGGTCTGCTGCCGTTCGTCGGCCTGTGGCGCGGGCGCGGGCAGGGCGGGTTCCCGCAGGAGGAGGACTACGACTTCGCCCAGGAGATCCGGATCAGCCACGACGGCCGGGACTTCCTGCGCTACGAGTCGCGGGCCTGGCTGCTCGACGACGAGTCGAAGCCGATCGGGCAGGCGCTCGTCGAGTCCGGGTTCTGGCGTCCGGTGCTGGTGAACGGCCGGCCCGGCGACGAGATGGAAGCCACCATGATCCGGCCGGACGGGGTGGCCGAGCTCTACCTGGGCAAGGCGGCGACCACCCGGCTGGAGATGGGGACCGACGCGGTGGCGTACACGCCGTCGGGTCTGCACGTGACCGGCGGGCACCGGCTCTTCGGCATCGTCGAGGGGGCGCTGCTCTACGCCCACGAGATCTCCGTCGACAACAGCGGGCTGCAGCCGCACATGTCGGCGCGGCTGCTACGCGTCGGCGGCTGAGAAACCGAGCAGGTCGAGCAGACGGGGGGTCCAGGGCGAACGGGCCCGGGACACCCCGTCGAGGCTGATCACCTCGGCCAGGCCGCGCACCGAGGACGCCAGCCAGATCGCGTCGGCGGCGGCGAGTTCCGGCAGGGTGAGCATCCGCTCGGCGGGGCGCAGGCCGGCCGACGGGGCCACGGACAGCAGATGGGCCGCGGTGATGCCGGGCAGGATGCCGGTTTCCGCCGGCGGCACCGTGCACAGGGCGTCGCCGGTCAGCCAGACCACCGAGGCGGTGGGCGCTTCCAGGACGTACCCCTCGGTGGAGAGCCAGATCATGTCGTCGGCGCCGTGCCGCGCCGCCCAGCGCCGCGCCGCGAAATTGCTCGCGTAGGAGAGCGACTTGGCCGCCGTGATGGACCACGGCGGGCGTCGTCCGGCGGAGACGCCGAGGTCGGCGCTGATCACCCGGACGCCGTCGCGGCGTTCCCGCAGGATCTGCGGCGGGATCCCGGAGACCGTGATGTGCAGCACGCCGCCACGGGTGTAGATGATCCGCAGCGTGCCGGTGCCGACCGCCTCCTCGGCGATCCGGCCCCGCAGGTCGGGCGGAGCGGGCAGGTCCAGAAGCGCGGCTGAGCGGGCGAGCCGGTCCAGGTGGGCGTCGAGCAGCCAGGGGCCGTCCGGACGCAGATGCATGGTCTCGAAGACGCCGTCGCCGAGCAGATCGCCGGGCGATACCGGGATGCGGTCGCTCACTCGTTCGAAACTAGCGAACTATGCTCGTACCGTGTCCGCCACATCGCTTGCCGCCATGCTCCGTGAGCGTGGTCTGCGGCTCACCCCGCAGCGTCAGCTGATCCTCGAAGCGGTGCACGAGCTCGGTCATGCGACCCCGGAGTCGGTGCACAACGCGGTCCGTGAGCGGGCCGCCGGCGTCAACATCACCACGGTCTACCGGACCTTGGAGCTGCTCGAGGAGCTCGGTCTGGTCAACCACACCCACCTCTCGCACGGCTCGCCGACCTATCACCCGGCCGGGGAGGACCAGCACGTCCACCTGGTCTGCCGGTCCTGCGGCTCGATCTCCGAGATGGACCCGGCGGTGATGGCCCCGGTCACCGACCGGCTGCGCGACGAGCGGAACTTCCGGGTCGACGTCGGCCACGTCTCCCTTTTCGGGATCTGCGGCAACTGCAAGGAGACCCAGTGAGCACCGTGATGGTCGAGGACCTCGACCCGACTTCCGCCGACGCCGGTGTGCCGGCCCACTACGGCGACCCGATGCGCGAGCAGCGCCTGCTGGAGACCGCGGTCGGCCTGGTCGACCGCTCGAACCGTGAGGTGCTGGCCGTCCCGGGTGACGAACGCGCGAGCTGGCTGCACACGCTGACCACCCAGCACCTGACCGATCTGCGGGCGCAGCAGGGCAGCGAGCTGCTGGTGCTCTCCCCGAACGGGCACGTCGAGCAGCACGCGTTCATCACCGAGGACGGCACCACGGCCTGGCTCGACACCGAACCCGGCGCCGGGGCCGGCCTGCTGAAATACCTGGAGATGATGCGGTTCTTCACCCGCGTCGAGCCCCGGGACGCCAGCGGTGAGCTGGCGGTGCTCTCGCTGGTCGGTCCGGGCGCGGCCGATCTCGTCCCCGGCCTGGGCGCACCCCGGGTCGGCGCGGTGCCGGGTCCCAAGTTCGCCGCCGGGTCCGTTCCTCCCGAGCCGACCAGCCTCTATTCGGTACGGGAGTTCGAAGGCGGCCTGGCCCGTCGCGTGCCGCTCGGTGTGGACCTGCTGATCCCACGGGAGTCCAAGACCGCGATCATCGAGAAGCTGGGCGTCCCCCGGGCCGGCCTGTGGGCGTTCGAGGCGATCCGCGTCGCCGCCCGGATGCCGCGGCTGGGCTGGGAGACCGACCACCGGACCATCCCGGCCGAGGCGGGTTTCCTGGCCACCGGCGTGCACCTGGACAAGGGCTGCTACCGCGGCCAGGAGACGGTCGCCCGGGTGCACCACCTGGGCCGCCCGCCCCGCCGCCTGGTACTGCTGCACCTCGACGGGGTCGCCTCCGACCACCCGCCGGCCCGGGGCACCGCGGTCGAGCTGGACGGCCGGGCGGTCGGTTTCGTCGGCACCGCGGTCCGCCACCACGAGCTCGGGATGATCGCGTTGGCCGTGGTGAAGCGCAATGTCGCCGACGACGCGAGGCTGATGATCGGGGAGTCGGCAGCCGCCATCGACGCCGGGTGAGCCATGGCAGTATGCGAGGCATGACCGGGACCTTGATCACCGTCGCCCCGACCGGCGCGGAGAGCAGCAAGGCGGACGTGCCGGCTCTGCCAGTGACCCTGGACGAGCTCGTGGCCACCGCCAAGGAGTGCGAGGCGCTGGGCGCCTCCATCATTCACGTGCACATCCGGGACGCTGATGCCCGGCCCACCCTGGACCAGGGGCGGCTGCGGGCGACCGTCGCGGCGTTGCGCGAATCCACCGGCCTGATCGTCCAGCTCTCCTCGGGCGGGGCGGTCACCGATCCGGAGGCGGACCGGCTGGCCGTGCTGGACGCCGGGCCGGAGATGGCTTCCTGCACAATGGGCACCGTCAACTTCGGTGACGACGTGTTCCTGAACCGCTGGGAGTTCATCGTCGACCTGCACACCCGCATGCAGGAACGCGGCATCGTGCCGGAGTACGAGATCTTCGACCTGGGCCAGCTCACCTCCCTGCAGCGGCTGCTCGGTAGGTACGGGCTGCCGTTCGGCGGGCACGTCCACGTCGACCTGGTGATGGGCGTGCCGGGCGGGATGCCGGGCACCACCGCCGCCGTGGCCGCCTGTGAGCAGGCGATCCGCGATCTGCCGGAGGGCACCACCTTCTCGGCGACCGGTGTCGGGCGCAGCACCCTGCCGGTGATGCTGGCGTCGCTGAGCGCGGGCGGGCACCTGCGGGTCGGGATGGAGGACACCCTCACGTACGCGAAGGGCCGTCCGGTCGAGTCGAACATGCAGCTGGTCGCGCGAGCGGTGGGCTTCGCGCAGCTGGCGCAGCGGCCGCCGTACACCCCGGCGCAGGCCCGTGACCTGCTGGGGGTCCCCCCGTCCAACCACCCCGTCCACCGCCCCGAAAACGGACTGAAGGCTGTCCGATGATCGTCGCGGAAGTAGTTCGCTCGGGTTTCGTGGAGAGCGTCCACCACGGCATCGTCGCGTTCACCGACGGCGACGGTGTGGGTGACGTCGACAGCCCGTTCTTCCCCCGCTCGTCGAGCAAGCCGTTGCAGACCGTCGGGATGCTCAACTGTGGTCTGGCCCCGCGCGAGGAGGCCGATCTGGCCCTGATCAGCGGCAGCCACGACGGTGAGAAGTTCCACGTGGAACGGGTCCGGGAGATGCTGGCGGCGGTCGGGCTCGGCCCGGAGGCGTTGCACTGCCCGGCGGACCTGCCGCTCGGCTCGGCGGTGCGCGACTCCTGGCTGCGTGCGGGCGGGGAGGCCGAGCCGATCCTGATGAACTGCTCCGGCAAGCACGCCGGGATGCTCGCCACCTGTGTCGTCAACGGCTGGCCGCTCGACTCGTACCTCGATGCCAAGCACCCGCTGCAGGTGGCGCTCGCCGAGGCGGTCTCCGAGCTGGCCGGTGAGCCGATCGCCGCGACCGGGGTGGACGGGTGCGGGGCGCCGGTGCTGGCGATCTCGCCGCGCGGCCTGGCGCGTTCCTTCCAGCGGCTGGTCGAGGCCGAGCCGGGCAGTCACGAGCGGCGGGTCGCCGACGCGATGCGGGCGCATCCGGCGCTGGTGGCCGGCACCGGGACCGAGGACACGGTGCTGATGGCGGCCGTACCCGGTCTGTTGGTGAAGAAGGGCGCGGACGGCGTGGCCGCGGCAGCGATGCCGGGCGCCGGCGGCGTCGCGATCAAGATCTTGGACGGGGCGAGCCGGGCGCGGGTGCCGGTGCTGGCCTCGGCGTTGCGCCGGCTGGGTGTCGCGGTGCCGCCGATGGACGAGGTGGTGCTGGGCGGAGGCCGCCCGGTGGGCGAGGTTCGCGCGGTCTTCTGAGCCGCGGGGTGACTCGGTTCACGCTAGCTATTGCAAGCGTTTTGCTTGCAATAGCTAGCACCGCGAGCTAACTTCGACGCATGGCCGCACCCAAGGACCTGCCCGAGGACATCGGATCCTTCATCCGTGACCTGAGGCAGACCGCGAAGATCTCGCTTCGGCAGCTTGCCGACAGGGCGGGGGTGAGCAATCCCTACCTCAGCCAGATCGAGCGTGGCCTGCGCAAGCCGAGCGCCGAGGTGCTGCAGCAGATCGCCAGCGCCTTGCGAGTGTCGACGCCCGCGATGTATCTGCGGGCTGGACTGCTCGATGGTGAGGGCCAGCAGGGCGTGCTGGCCGCCATCGCGGTCGACCCGGAGCTCACGATCGCGCAGAAGCAGTCCCTGTCGCAGATCTACGAGACGTTCCGCAACGAGAACGCGCGTAACGCGCCCCCTCCGACCACCCCGATCGCCGAGGAGAACTCATGACCGAGCAGACCAACACCAAGATTCCCGCCCCGCTCTACGCCGCCGCCGGTGCCGGTGACCTGGCCTACCAGCAGCTGCGCAAGCTTCCCACCGTGCTGACCCAGCTCAGCGACCGCGCCGCCGCCTCGCTGAAGGTCTACAACGAGCAGGCCAACACCAAGGCCGCCGAGCTGCGCGAGAAGGCGAACACCACCGACTTCGTGGCCCTCCGGGAGAACGCCGCCAGCGTGGCCACCTCGCTCGCGCAGCTCGCGCAGGACCGGGCGATCGCCGTCTACACCGACCTGGTGGCGCGCGGCGAGCGCGTCGTCGGCACCGGTGTGATCGAGGCCGCCGACGTGGTCAACGCCGACATCGAGACCACCGAGGAGCCGAAGGCCGTCGCCGCCACGGTGACCGAGGCCAAGGCCGTCGAGGCCGCGCCGAAGCCGCGCAAGCGCGCCAAGCCGGCTCCGAAGCCCGCCGCTGAGTAAGCGGGACTCCTAGCACGACATGATCCGCGGGCCCCGGCGTTTGCCGGGGCCCGCGGCATAGACTCTGCCTCATGGCCTCTTCCGTGCCGATCTTCTACGACGACGCCGTCTTCTACGTCGACATGTTCGTCTTTTTGCTGTCCCTGGTCCTCCAGTCGGTCGCGCTGATCCACTGCCTCACCCAGCGCGGCGCGGGCTTCCAGGCCCTCGGCACGCTGCCGAAGGGCGCCTGGGCCGCGATCATCGGGGTGTGCCTGGCGATCACCGTGCTGACGCTCGGCTCGCTGCTGATCATCAGCATGATCGGTGTCGCCGCGGCGCTCATCTACCTGCTCGACGTCCGACCCGGGCTCAAGGATCTGACGGACGGCAAGGGCTTCTGGTGATGCGGTGAGGGGCCGGTTCGGGCCGCCTCCGCCGGACGGCGGCCCGCGCTTGCAGCGCGCCGACCGGACCGGGCCGCGCACCGGTCGCCCTACGCTGCCGGGTCCGGCCACCGAGGTGGTCACTCTGCCCTCGGGCGTACGGGTGGAGCAGCTCGTCACCGGCATCGGTGAGCCGGTGACCGTCTTCGCGCACGGCCTCGCCGGTGACATCTCGGGCACCCGCCCGCTGGGCAGCGGAGTCGCCGGCCGCCGGGTGTTCTTCCACTTCCGCGGGCACGGCCGGTCCGATGTGCCGCCCGGACCGTGGTCGTTCGCGGATCTGACTGCCGAGCTGCGCGGGGTCGCCGATCTCGCCGGGGCCACCCGGGCGCTCGGCGTCAGCATGGGCGCCGCGGCGCTCTGCCGCCTGCTCGGCGAGACTCCGGAGCGGTTCGAGCGGGTCGTGCTCTACCTGCCCGCCGTGCTCGACGGCAAGCGCCCGGCCGTCGCCGTGGACCGGCTGGAGCGGTTGCTCGCCTCGGTGGAGTCCGGTGAGGCGGCGATGATCGCCGACGCGGTCGAGTCCGAGCTGCCCCCGGCGGTGCGCAACACCCCGGCCGGCTGGAGCTACCTGCGGCAGCGGGTGGAGCAGTTGCAGCGCGACGGGCTGGCCGTCGAGCTCGGGTCGCTGTGGGAGCGGCCCGCCCTGGAGGACGAGTCGCTGCTGCGGGCCTACCGCGGGCGGGCTCTGGTGATCGGCTGCCTCGGGGACGAGGTGCATCCGGTGACCTGGGCGGAGCGGCTGGCCGAGCTGCTGCCCGGTGCCGAGCTCGAGGTGTTCGACCGTCCCTCGGTGCTCTGGAACAGCCGGCGGGAACTCCGCGATCGGATCTCGGATTTCCTTAATCACTAAGTTGCGACGTTATGTCCGTTACCCGTAACTTTTCCGGCTCTCGGCCGGTGTTTCAGGCGTGCGTTTGTTGTCCCCAAAGTCCGTCTTTTTCGCAGTGGTGGTAGTCGGCTTGCCGTTCGCGATCGTGGCCGGCTGGGCTCTGGGCGCTCCCGCGGCGCGCCCGGCCTCGATCGGCCGCGCCGGCGGGGACGGTGGTGACGGCGGCATCGGCGCCGCACCGGTCACCGCCGAGCCGTCCGCGGACGGGTACTCGGCCCGGCCACCCCGGACCACGGTGGCGCCCCCGGTCACCCCGTCGTCGCCGGTGCCGGTGGTGACGGTTCCGGCGGGCACGGTGACCACCACGGTGACGGTCACTGCCGTGCCGGCGCCGGCCACCTCGTCGTCGCAGCCACCGCTGCTGACCCTGCCGCCGGTGCCGACGCCGACCCAGATCACCGAGCCGCCCAGCCCGTCGGCGACGCCGTCGTCGAGTGCCACCCCCGCTCCGTCGACCCCGCCGCCATCCGGGGTGGCGACCGGGTCCTAAGCTCCCGGAACGTGAACGGAGATCAGGCTCGATCGGCGACGACGGGAACAGTGCGGGAATTCGTCACCGGGGTGAGCCTGCTGGCTCGCGGGCTGGCCCTGGTACTGCGCAACCCGCGGCTGCTCGGCCTGGGTCTGCTGCCCGCGCTGCTCTCCGGCGTGCTCTACACCGTCGGCCTGGTCCTGCTGATCCGCTTCCTGCCGGACATCTCCGAGCAGGTCACCTGGTTCGCCGACGACTGGTCCGGCTGGCTGCGCGACACCGTGCAGGTGCTGGCCGGCGCCGGTGTGCTCGGGCTGTCCGTGCTGCTCGGTGTGCTGACCTTCACCGCGGTCACGCTGCTGATCGGCGACCCGTTCTACGAGAAGATCTCCGAGCTGGTCGAGGACCGCTTCGGCGGCGTGCCGGACGAGGTGGAGACCAGCCTGTGGCGCTCCCTGCGGCGCAGCCTGGCCGACTCGCTCCGGCTGATCGGCATCTCGATCCTGATCGCGATCCCGCTCTTCGCGCTCGGCTTCCTGCCGTTCGTCGGGCAGACGGTGATCCCGGTGCTCGGCGGCGCGCTCGGTGGCTGGCTGCTCGCCCTGGAGCTGACCGGGGTCCCGTTCCAGCGGCGGGGTCAGCGGCTGCGGCACCGGAGGGTGGTGCTCGCCGCCCACAAGCCGTTGACGCTCGGGTTCGGTGTGGCGGTCTTCGCGTGCTTCCTGATCCCGCTCGGCGCGATCTTCCTGATGCCGGCCGCCATCGCCGGCGCGACGTTGCTGGCGCGCCGCGCCCTCGGCAAGCCCATCGAGATCACCACCACCCCGTCCCTCTGACCGCAGCCGGTCAGGCGGAGGCTCGGATCACCAGTTCGGTGGGGAGGACCACGGAGGACGGCACCTCGGGGTCCCCGGCGATCAGGCGCAGCATCTGGCGGGCCATGGTGCGGCCCGCCTCGCCGATCGGCTGGCGGACCGTGGTCAGCGGCGGATCGCTGTACCGGCTGATCTCGAAGTCGTCGAAGCCGATCACCGCGACGTCGTCCGGCACGCGGCGCCCGGACTCCCGCAGCGCCTGCAGCGCCCCGTGCGCCATCAGGTCGGAGGCGGCGAAGACCGCGTCCAGTTTCGGATCGCGGTCGAGCAGATCGCGCATCGCGGCGATGCCCGACTCACGGGTGAAGTCGCCCGGCGCCACCAGCTCGGGCAGGCCCGCCTCGCGCAGACTCTCGTGATAGCCGGTCAGTCGCTCGATCCCGGCGACCATGTCCTGCGGCCCGGCGATCGTGGCGATCCGGCGGCGCCCGGCGGAGACCAGGTGGTGCACCGCCGCGGCCACCCCACCGGCGTGGTCCACGTCCACGTACGGCACGGGGGGCTCGGCGGTCATCGGCCGGCCGCTGCACACCACCGGGATGCCGCGCCGGGCGAGCAGGCCGGGCAGCGGATCGGCCCCGTGGATCGAGGCGAACATGATCCCGTCCACGTGGCCGGCCACCGCGTACCGCTCGACCCGGTGGTGGCCCGCCTCGGAGCCGGTCATCATCAGCACCAGCTGCTTGTCGGCCGCCTCCAGCTCCATCCCGACGCCGCGGATGATCGCCGGGAAGAACAGGTCGTCGGAGAAGACCCGGTTCGCGGTCTCCGGCAGGATCAGGGCGATCGAGTCGGTGCGCTGGGTGACCAGGCTCCGGGCCGCCTGGTTCGGCACGTAGCCGAGCTCCTCGACGGCCCGGTTCACGGCCTCCCGGATGGTGGCCGCGACCGTGGTGGAGCCGTTGACGACGCGGGAGACGGTCGCCCGGGAAACCCCGGCGCGCCGGGCAACCGCTTCCAGAGTCGGCCGTTCCCGCGTCGTCACAAGCCGCTCCTCAGCGTCATTCCAGGCCGTTACGCCGGATCACCTCTCGGTACCACTTCGCGCTGTCCTTGAGCACACGGCGCTGCGTCGTGTAGTCGACGTGCACGATACCGAAGCGCTTCGCGTACCCCTCGGCCCATTCGAAGTTGTCCATCAAGGACCATGCGAAGTATCCCCGAAGGTCAACCCCCGCCGCGATGGCGTCGTGGCAGGCGCGCAGGTGCGCGTCGATGTACTCGATGCGGCGCAGGTCGTGCACCTCGCCGTTGTCGGACGGCCCCTCCGGGTACGCCGCGCCGTTCTCGGTGATCAGCAGCGGGGTGCCCGGGTAGTCCCGGTGGATGCGGGTGAGCAGGCGGGTCAGCGAGCCCGGCTCGATCTGCCAGCCCATGTCGGTGACCGGGCCGACCGGCTTGCGGAAGGCGATGCCGTCGCTGCCCGGGTAGTCCAGGGCGCCGGGGTGGCCGGGCTTCGCCGAGACGTACGACGGGGTGTAGAAGTTGATCCCCAGCACGTCGATCGGCGCGTTGATGATCGCCTCGTCGCCGTCCTTGATGTGCGACAGGTCGGTGAGCCGGGCGATGTGCTCCAGCACGTCCGCCGGGTACTGCCCGCGCAGCAGCGGGTCGAGGAAGATCCGGTTGGCCAGTCCGTCGATCAGCCGGGCGGCGTCGCGGTCGGCGGCGCTCTCCGGGTCGAGCGGGGAGACCTCGCACGGGTTCAGCGTGATGCTGATGCTCCGCGCGCCGGCCGAACGCAGCGCGCGCGCCGCCAGGCCGTGCGCCAGGTTCAGGTGGTGCACAGCGGTGAGGGCCGCCGCCGGGTTCTTGACGCCGGGCGCGTGAATGCCGGAACCGTAACCGAGGTACGCCGAGCACCACGGCTCGTTGAGCGTGGTCCAGGTGCTGACCCGGTCACCGAGACGGGCGTGGACGATCTGCGCGTACTCGGCGAACGCCTCGGCGGTCTCCCGGTTGGTCCAGCCGCCGCGGTCCTCCAGCGTCTGCGGCAGGTCCCAGTGGTAGAGCGTGACCGTGGGGTCGATGCCCTTGCCGAGCAGCTCGTCGGTGAGCCGGTCGTAGAAGTCGAGGCCCCGGATGTTGACCGGACCGGTGCCGTCGGGCTGGATCCGCGGCCACGCGACCGAGAACCGGTACGAGGCCAGGCCCAGGTCAGCCATGATCGCGACGTCGTCCGCGTACCGGTGGTAGTGGTCGCAGGCGATGTCGCCGGTGTGGCCGGCGAAGACCTTGCCGGGCGTCCGGCTGAAGGTGTCCCAGATGGACGGGCCGCGACCGTCCTCCCGCGCCGCGCCCTCGATCTGGTACGAGGCGGTGGCCGCGCCCCAGACGAATCCGTCGGGGAAGGAGATCCCCGCGGGGGCCGGCTGCGCCGACGTGGACGTGACGGTAGCCGTCATTATTCACCGCTTCCTGCTATTGATCAGGTGAACTTAACCGGTTCATCTTAGTCGCTTGCAGCGGTGAAACAACGTCACCCGCGAAGATCAGCCAGCGCGCAGGGCCTGGACGAGGCGGGGGTCCCCGGTGAGCGCGAGCTGGTCCGGGCGTTTGCGGCCCATCAGGGCCAGTTGGAGGTCGCTGGCGGTGCCGGTGGCCTTGGCGCGGGCGTGATGATCGTCGCTGTCCAGAATCGTGCCGGTGTCCAGCAGCGCGATGCCGGCGCCGCGCAGCCGCACGAACCACTCGTGCGCGGCGTCGGTGGCGACCAGGTGCACCACGCCGTGCAGGTCGGTCGGGCCGTTGCGCCGGCCGGCCGGCAGCCAGGTGTCCAGCACCTCGCTCACCCCGTCGGCGGCGAGCTTGGTCTCGATCGCGGTGGCCCGGCCGGCGGCGGACTCGGCGTCCCAGCGGTGCACCGAGATCTCGTGGGCCAGCCGGCGGTGCCAGAAACCGGCGCGCTTGGGCTGTGGCGCCCAGTTCCACGCCGGGAAGTCGGGGTCGAGAGCTTCCAGGGTCTCGATCGTGCCGGTCAACTCGCGCCGCAGATGGTCGAGCGTCTCGGACCACTCGGCGTGCCGCTCCGGCTCCGCCTGCGTCGACGGACGCTCGGTCACCCCGCGGGTCACCGTGGCGCGGACCCAGTGCAGCACCCCGGTGACGTGGTGCGCGAGGTCGGCGACGGTCCACCCGGGGCAGGCGGCGACCGCTGCTTCCGGCCCTGTCTCGGCGACGGCGTCCCACAGCGCTGGGCCGTCGGCGCGCAGGGCAGCCAGCCAGAAGTCTTTCGTCGCGTGCAACCTGTTCATCGCAGTTGTCTCCCGCTCGACCGGACCGCCGGTGAAGCGTTCCGCAGTGTGAGCTTAGGGTGAACGTCGTGCCCGACGCATACGCCGATCATCTGACTGACACACCCCCCGCTCCGGATAACTCTCTGGCGGCGTACACGACGCTACGCCTCGGCGGGCCGGCCGGCACGGTGACCACGGCGGTACATGCGGACGAAGCGGTTCTTACCGTACGTAAGTCATCCGCGTCCGGGCGACCGTTGCTGATCCTGGCAGGCGGCAGCAACGTGGTGATCGGCGATTCCGGCTTCCCCGGCGAGGTGCTGCTCCTGCGCACCCGCGGCATCGAGGTGGTGACCGAGGGCGCGGCGAGCGTGGTGGTCCGGGTCGCCGCGGGCGAGCCGTGGGACGGCTTCGTCGAGCACGCGGTGACCAACGGCTGGTCCGGCGTCGAGTGCCTCTCCGGCATTCCCGGGTCGGCCGGGGCCACCCCGATCCAGAACGTGGGCGCCTACGGCCAGGAGGTCGCGCACACCATCGAGGCGGTCCAGGCGTACGACCGGGTCGCCGACGAGGTGCGGAGCATGTCACCGACCGAGTGCGGCTTCGGTTACCGCTCCAGCGTCTTCAAGCACAACGACCGGTACCTGGTGCTCTCGGTCGACTTCCGGCTGGCCCGCTCCGCCGAGTCGGCCCCGATCCGCTACGCCGAGCTGGCCCGCGACCTGGGCGTCTCGGCCGGCGACCGGGTGCCGCTGCGGCACGCCCGGGACACCGTGCTGAAGCTGCGCGCGGGCAAGGGCATGGTGCTCGACCCGGTGGACCGGGACACCTGGTCGGTCGGGTCGTTCTTCACCAATCCGGTGGTCTCCGCCGAGTTCTTCGCCACGCTCGGCGAGATGCCGCACTGGCCGGCCGCGGACGGCACCGTGAAGATCCCGGCGGCCTGGCTGATCGAGCAGGCCGGCTTCCCGAAGGGCTTCGCCGGGACGGGCGTCGCCATCTCCAGCAAGCACACGCTGGCCCTCACCAACCGCGGTGACGGTACCACCGGCGCGCTGCTGGACCTGGCGCGCACCATCCGCGACGGGGTCCGCGACCGGTTCGGCGTCGAGCTGCACCCGGAGCCGGTGCTGATCAACTGCGCGCTCTAGAGAGCGCGGTGCTCAGCGCCAGCCGAAGACCTGGGTGTAGTACGGCGTGCCGTCGGCCGCCCAGGACACTCCGGTCCCGATCGACTTGGCGCCGCAGTTGAGGATGTTGGCGCGGTGTCCGGGGCTGTCCATCCAGGCGTCCACCACCTCGTTCGCGCTGCGGTAACCCCAGGCGATGTTCTCCCCGGCGGGCTGGCGGTAACCGGCCTCCAGGGTGCGGGTCACGAAGGTGGAGCCGTTGCGCCACACGTGGCTGAACAGGCGGGTCTTGGCCATGTAGCCGCTCTGCCGCAGGGAAGCGGTGATCAGGTCCCGGTCCACCGACAGGGGCGGGCACCCGGCCGCCCGGCGTTCCTGGTTGGTGAGGCGGACGACCTGGCTCATCAGGGTGCGCGAACGCAGCCGTACGGTCGGCGTGGGCGCCGGAGCCTCCGGAGCGGTCAGGGCCGGGATCCGGGGCGTGGTGTCCGAGACGGGCGGCGGTACGCGGAACGGCCGGGGCGGGACGATCGGGCCGTGGGCCAGTGCCGGAGCGGACAGAACTAGCAGAGCCGGCGTCGCCGCGAGCATGGCGACACGTCGTACCACCAGGTCGAACACGGATGCCTCCCGGATCGGAGATTGGGCGCGGATCGCCCGTCACGGCTATCGCACCTCGTTGCTCGCGACGTGTCACATCTTTCGCGGAAAGGGCGAAAAGCCGTACCGGAAATGTCAGGCTGAGGGGATGGCCCAGCCTGACCGTTTCCGGTCGGCTTGGTGACCTGTCTGGCCGGATCCTGGTGACCGGCTCCTGTGCCGGGCCTCGGTCGCTAAACTGTCACTGTCCGTAAATAGGCGGTGACATCACGCTATGGTGTTTTTGCGCCTTTGGATTTCCTCCGTCCGCGGTCGCGCGGACGGTGCCAAGCAAGACGCCGAGTCCCGGAACACGTCCGTGTGACCGGAGGTCGGCCGTGCCCGGACGGGCGCGAGCGCGGGTTGGGGGCAGGGTGAGCAAACGATGAGTCGCCTACTCGTGGTCGAGGACGACCCGGACATCGCACTCGCTCTCCGGTTGCTGTTCAGCCGGGCCGGTTACGAGGTGGCGCACGCCGCCGACGGCCGTTCCGGGCTGAAGGAGGCGTACGCCGAACACCCCGATCTGGTGGTGCTCGACGTCGGCCTGCCGGAGATGGACGGGTGGCAGGTGCTGGAGCGGCTGCGCGACGTCTCCGACGTGCCGGTCCTCGTGCTCACCGCGCACGGCCAGGAGGCGGAGAAGGTGCGCGGCCTGCGTGGCGGCGCCGACGACTACCTCACCAAGCCGTTCGCCAACAACGAGCTGCTGGCCCGGGTGGAGGCGCTGCTGCGGCGCTCCTCCAGCGGCCAGAACAGCTGGGCGAGCCAGGTCTACGACGACGGCCTCGTCCATCTCGACCCGACCAAGCGCCGGGTCTACGTCAAGGGTGACGAGAAGCGGCTCACTCCTACCGAGTTCCGCCTGCTCAACGCGCTGGTCCGGCATGCCGGCGCGGTGCTCAGCCCGAACCAGTTGCTGACCCAGGCCTGGGACGACCCCACCGGCATCGGGCAGGAACGGGTGAAGTTCGCGGTGCTACGGCTACGCCGCAAGCTCGGATGGTCGGACCCGGATGAATCGCCCATCGAATCCGTTCGCGGATTCGGATACCGCTACCGACGTCCAGGCGGAGAAGCCTGAGTCTTCCTCAATTTGCGCCCTCGCGGGTCGATGAGGGCTGTGAAGCCGAGCAGGAGGTAGTAAGTCGTGGAAGACCTTGGCGAGATCGTCGGCGAATTCCTGATGGAGAGCCACGAGAACCTGGACCAGATCGACCGGGATCTCGTGAGCCTCGAGCAGGATCCGAACTCGCGTGACCTGATCTCCCGTATCTTCCGGGCGATCCACACCATCAAGGGCACCAGTGGTTTCCTCGCGTTCAGCCGCCTGGAGAAGCTGGCGCACGCCGGTGAGTCACTGCTCTCCCGGCTCCGTGACGGCGTGCAGCCGGTCACCCCGGAGACCATCACCGTCCTGCTGCTCTGCATCGACGGCGTCCGCTCGCTGCTCTCCTCCATCGAGGAGACGCAGAGCGAGGCCGATGTCGACATCGAGAGCATGATCGTCAAGATTCAGGCGCAGATGAACGCGCCCACCGACGCCGCCGCTGCCTCGGCTCCGGCCGCCGCCGCGCCGGCGCCGGCCGCCGAGACGCCGGTCAGCGTCGAGGAGGCGCCGGCCGCCACCCGCCCGGCCCCCGAGCCGGTCGCCGAGCAGCGCCAGCCGCTCGGGCAGATCCTGGTGGAGCAGGGCGCCGCGCAGGCCACCGACGTGACCTCCGCGCTGCAGCAGCAGATCGAGGGCGACGAGCGCAAGCTCGGCACCATCCTGCTGGAGGAGGGCAAGGCGCAGCCGGCCGCGGTCAACGAGGCGCTGCAGTCGCAGGCGCCGAAGCGCAGCATCGCCGACAGCGCGATCCGCGTCGACGTCGACCTGCTGGACACCCTGATGAACATGGTCGGTGAGCTGGTTCTGGCCCGGAACCAGCTGGTCCGCGGCGTGATGGAGATCGGCGACTCCGGTCTGGTGCGCAGCGCCCAGCGGCTCGGCATGATCACCAGTGAGCTGCAAGAGGGCATCATGAAGACCCGGATGCAGCCCATCGAGCACATCTGGTCCAAGCTGCCCCGAGTCATCCGGGACCTGAGCAACTCGCTCGGCAAGCAGGTCCAGCTGGTCATGGAGGGCAAGGAGACCGAGCTCGACCGGAGCCTGCTGGAGGCGGTCAAGGACCCGCTGACCCACCTGGTGCGCAACGCGGTCGACCACGGCATCGAGGACCCGGAGCGGCGGATCGCCGCGGGCAAGGGGCCGGAGGGCACGCTGACCCTGCGCGCCTACCACGAAGGTGGGCACGTCGCGGTCGAGGTCGCGGACGACGGCGCCGGCCTGAACGTCGAGCGGATCGCGCAGAAGGCGGTCGAGAACGGGCTGCTCCGCCCGGAGCAGATCCCGAACATGGACAAGCGCGACATCATGGCGATGGTCTTCCAGCCGGGTTTCTCCACCGCGGCCAAGGTCACCAACGTCTCCGGCCGCGGCGTCGGCATGGACGTGGTGAAGACCAACATCGAGAACATCGGTGGCGCGGTCAGCGTCGACTCGACGCCCGGCGAGGGTACGGTCTGGCGCCTCACCATCCCGCTGACCCTGGCGATCATCCAGGCGCTCACCGTCGACTGCGGGGACCAGCGGTACGTCGTACCGCAGGTCGCCGTGCTCGAGCTGGTCTTCGTGGACGGCAACACCACGAAGGTCGAGTACGCGTCCGGCGCCCCGGTCTACCGGCTGCGCGGCAAGCTGCTCCCGCTGGTCCGCCTGGACCGGGCTCTCGGGCTGGAGGTCGGCGGTGACCAGGGCGTCTACATCATGGTGCTGCAGGCCGACGGCCGGCGGTTCGGCCTGGTCGTGGACCGGGTGCTGAACACCGAGGAGGTCGTGGTCAAGGCCCTGAACACCAGGTTCAAGGACATCGGCCTGTACGCCGGCGCGACCATCCTGGGCGACGGCAAGGTGGGCCTGATCCTGGACGTCTCCTCGCTGGCCCGCCGTTCGCACCTGGCCGTCGACTCGGAGCGGGAGAACGTCGCGGAGAAGCGCGGTCCCGCCGGCGGTGGCACCGAACGCCTGCTGGTCACCGCGGTCGGCGAGCGCCGGGTGGCGATCCCGCTGGACACGGTCACCCGCCTCGAGGAGTTCCCGCGGGACCGGATCGAGCACGCCGGCTCGCGCGAGGTGGTCCAGTACCGCGGTCAGATCCTTCCGCTGGTCCGGCTGTCGCACCTGCTCGGCGCCTACGGCGAGGAGCTGGAGGGCGACACCGTCTCGGTGGTGGTCTACAGCGAGGGCGGAAAGAGCGTGGCGCTGGTGGTGGACCGGATCGTCGACATCGCCGAGAACTCGACCACGGCCCGCCGCGACGCGGAGGAGGACGGCCTGGTCGGCACCGCGGTGATCCAGCAGCGGGTGACCGAGCTGCTCGACGTACGCCGGGCGATCCTCGCCGCCGACCCGAACTTCTACAGCGACGCGGCCGACGAGATGCTGGTGGAGGCCTGACATGGCGAGTCGTCAGTTCGCCACCTTCGAGGTGGACGGCCAGCTCTTCGGCGTCGAGGTGCACACCGTGCAGGAGGTGCTCTCGTACAACGAGTACACGCCGGTGCCGCTCGCGCCGCCGGCCGTCGGCGGGCTCTTCAACCTGCGCGGCCAGGTGATCGCCGCGGTGGACCTGCGGGTGCAGCTCGGGCTCGCCCGGCAGGCGCTGCAGGGCCCGGTCATGAACGTCATCCTGCGCGGTGACGGGGAACCGGTGAGCCTGCTGGTGGACAAGATCGGGGAGGTCGTCGATCTCGACGACGAGACCTTCGAGCCGCCGCCGGACACGCTGAGCGGGCCCACCCGGGAGCTGGTGGTGGGCACGTTCAAGCTGGACGGGCGTCTGATGCTGGCGCTCGACGTCAACCAGGCCGTCGACACGTACCGCGCCACGAACTGATGTACAGCCTCGTCAGCGCCCCCGTTCTGGGCTTCGACCTGACCCGCCTGGACGGCGGGCCGGCCGCGGCCGAGGTACTGCTGCGCGCCCTGCGCCTGCAAAGCGGGGACCTGCCGATACTCGCCGAACGGCTGCCCGACGAGGGCACCCGGGCGCTGCTCTGGGTCGAGGTGGAGAGCGCGGCCCGCCGGATGCCGTCCCTCAAGGGCATGTCCAAGGACGATCCGGCGGGCAACCTCGCGCTGGTCGAGCGGGCGCCGATCGGCTCGGTCGACTCACTGCTCACCTGCATCCGCTACGACGTGATGTCGTGGACCTGGCAGGGCGCCGGGCGTGCCGCCCGGCAGAGCGAGGAGGCGGCCGCCGCCACCGCACTGCTGTGCGACGCGGCGGTCGCGAGTTACCTGCGGGAAGTGCTGGACGAGGAGACCAGGCGCCGGCTCGGCGCCGGCTGGGTCGCAGCGGTACGCAAACTGCCCGCCGGCGCGCCGATCGACATGGGCCCGCACCACTACACGGTCTCCGCGCTGCTCGACCGGCTGCGCACGCTACGACCGGAGGACCGCCAGCGGGTGGTCACCGCCGCCGACGACGCCCGCCGCAACACCGCGGGATGGTCGCCCGCCGTGCACTCGGCATCCTGGGCGGCATATCTCTCCGACCGGGTCCGCACCGCTGCCGCCGCGCAGATGCTGCTGGTGCAGGCGGTGGACACGGCCGGGATTCCGTTGGCCGACCGGGCCGGTGGGGTCTGGAACATGCTCAGCGGCGCCGTCCAGGCGCTGGTGGTACGCGATCTGCTGGACACCGCCACGGCTCACCGGCTGCTCGCGCCGGTGGTCGCGGCGCTCGGCCCGGCCTGGCTCGGTTGAAGGGAGTGGTCGAATGATCTCGGTTCTCGTCGTCGACGATTCCGTGGTGGTCCGTCGGCTGATCGTCGACGCTCTCGGCGAGGCGCCGGGCATCCAGGTCGTCGGCACGGCCGCGAACGGACTGCTCGCCCAGGCGAAGATCGATCAGCTCAAGCCCGACGTCGTCACCATGGACATCGAGATGCCGCAGATGGACGGCATCGAGGCGGTCCGCGAGCTGCGCAAGCGGCACGCGCACCTGCCCGTGATCATGTTCAGCACGCTCTCCGCGGCCGGCGCGACCGCCACCCTGGAGGCGCTCTCCGCCGGGGCCACCGACTACGTGACCAAGCCCAGCAACGTGGGTTCGGTGCAGCAGTCCATCGCCGCGGTGCGCGAGCAGCTCGTACCGAAGATCCAAGCTCTGGGTGGGCGGCGCCGGCCGGCGCCCGGCGGGCCGCCGGCGC